>JADFXZ010000314.1 GCA_015233265.1 Nitrospirota bacterium | reverse complement strand
AATTGATTCGCCTTGTCATAGCTCGCTTTCTCTTATAGAATAAATTCACCGTGGCCAAATAACGGCGGCTATTGACTTGATGTGCCTCTGTGTGTAATCATATATATCGGTTATGTTTAAATTGCGGCAAATAAAAAGGAGGATTTAGGTTTATGCTAAACGGTAAAAAGACAATCGTTGGTGTGCTGCTTATAGTGTGTGGGCTGATTACGGGCCTTGTTATCGCGTCTAACTTTAACATACAAAACCAGTCTGCTGCCCAGATTAAACAGACTAAAGAAATCTCACCCCAAAGCAAGGATTTCCTGATTCAACTAAGCAGCGCCCTTGCCGATGTCTCCGAAGTGGTAAAACCATCGGTAGTCAATATATCCACTCAGAAAACCATAGACACCAAGGATAACCCTATGGGACGCTTCTTCGACGACCCAATGTTTAAGCGCTTCTTCGGCGACGAGTCCCCATTTCACCTGCCGAAAAAACAAGAGTCCAAAGCACTCGGCTCAGGTGTTATCATCAAAGAAGACGGCTATATCGTCACCAACAGCCATGTAGTCAAGGATATGGATGAGATAAAGGTCATTCTCTCCGATAAGACAGAATACAAGGGCAAGATAATCGGTACTGACCCCAAAACTGATGTGGCAGTTATAAAAATCGACGCCCATGACTTGCCGGTTCTCAAATTGGGTGACTCAAGCCAGATGAAAGTCGGTGAAGTCGTCTTAGCCGTCGGCAACCCCTTTGGCCTGAACCAGACCGTCACGATGGGCATCGTAAGCGCCGTGGGCAGATCAGAAGTCGGCATTGCAGATTACGAGGACTTTATTCAAATCGACGCCCCAATAAATCCTGGCAACTCAGGCGGCGCCCTTGTCAATGCCTCTGGTGAACTTGCTGGCATCAACACAGCAATCTTTTCCACAAGCGGGGCTATTGTTGACAGCATGGGGTGGGTATATTACAAGAAGGGTCTCTACAATGAGGCCTTAAAGGAAGTAGAAAAGGCAATTGTTCTGGTAAAGGACGACTCCGTTATCTATGAACATTTGGGGGATATATACTTTGCGCTTGCCATGCGTGACAAGGCGCTTACGGCATGGCAGAAGTCACTTAAGTTTTATAAAGACGAGACCGGCCTAAAGGAACGTGTCCAGGAGAAAATAAATAAAATCAAGCAGTGACCCCTCGGTAGTTTCCCTGTGTGCACCGGCAAAGATCAACTGGTTTCTGCGCGTAACTGGAAAGAGGTCAGACGGGTATCACGAAATATACTCCGCAATGCAGACTGTATCGTTGTATGATTCAATAATAATCGAACCAGCTGAGGCGCTTGAGCTGATAACCGACCTGACAATCCCTATAAAGGAAAATCTCGTCTATAAGGCCGCAGACATCTTTTTTGCTCATGATCGGTTCAAGGCTGCCAATACCCGGAATAACAGCGCAAGAATCACACTAAAAAAGGAGATCCCTGAACAGGCTGGCTTGGGCGGAGGCAGTTCAGACGCCGCATATACACTAATTGGCCTTAACAGGCTGTTTGGCTGTATTTTCACGATAGAAGACCTGACAGAGATGGCTTCGGCCATAGGCTCAGACGTACCATTTTTTATATGCGGCAGTTTTGCCGTTGTAAGTGGCCGGGGCGAGATGGTAATTGCCCATAAGGTGAACTCCGAAATCAATATATTACTTGTAAAGCCGCCATTTCCAATCTCCACGGCGTGGGGCTACGGGCAATTTGCGGGGCGTGGATTTAGTGCCGTCTCAGACCGTGACGCTCTGAGAGACGGCCTAATAAGCGCCTTAGAGTCATCTGATTTCAAGCACATTGCCAGAGTTATGAAGAACGACATAGAGGATGTGTTGAAAGACAAATTCCCATTAATTGGGGAAATCGAAGACGCTTTATTGAAAGAAGGGGCGGCGGCGGCCATGTTAAGCGGCAGCGGCAGCGCTGTCTTCGGTGTATTTAAAGACGCAATGACTAGGGACGATGCAGCCCTGACCATTGCCAAAAACTACCCCGATTGTCTTATAAGGAAAGCCGCAACTAAGGCCAGCGCCGGGCATCTCACTCAAAACAGGGACACTTAAAGATTACCCCCTCCCCATAGACGGGAAGGGGGCATATGCATCTTTTCTATTTCTTACTAATGATTGTTACATAAATGTAAGCGCTTCCGCGGTAGACCAGAAGCAGTATATTCTCGTCTGCTTTAATGCCTGAGACCACAGTATCATAGTCAGCT
>JADFXZ010000114.1:4488-7143 GCA_015233265.1 Nitrospirota bacterium | reverse complement strand
ATTGATTCGCCTTGTCATAGCTCGCTTTCTCTTATAGAATAAATTCACCGTGAGGGAGTATTTGACTTTTGGGCAGAATTATTCATATTATATTACAATACATTACTAAAGATTTGCAGGGAGGAACTGATATGGCAAGACCGATAAAAGAAACTCCAACTTTGACAGGGAAAGACGCGAAGCGTTTTTTAGAGAGGATGGCGACTGTTGATAAACGAAGGATTTCAAAGGAAGGGTACGAAAAGTCGTTGGCGAATTACGAAGAAATTAAAAAGTTATGTAAGTTTTGAGCATATCTTCACAGATTATAAGATTGGCAGCCGATTACTCGATAAAGCCATTTGATTGCGGCAATGCCGACCTGAACGAATTCCTTTTTCAGAATGCCATCGGACATTCAAGGGAGCTTTTGGCCGTAACGTATCTGTTTGAAGACGACAACTGCACTAATGCCTATTTCAGCGTTCTTAATGACAGTATTCGCCGACTGGATGCCGACTCCACAAAATTGTTTCGAAAAAAACTATTACGTGACATCCCACATAAGAAACGGCGCTATCATAGCTATCCAGCTGTAAAGATTGGCCGCTTTGCAGTACATAAAGATTTGCAGAACAACAATATTGGAAGTAAAATAATGGATTATATCAAGCATTTTATTCTTGAGGGCAATAAATCTGGATGCCGCTTTGTTACTATTGACTCATATCGTGACTCCGTTGGATTTTATCAGAAAAATGGCTTTGAGTTCCTCTCCGAAAAAGACAAAACCGATGACACAAGACTTATGTATTTCGACCTGAAGACTTTTATTCCTGATAAATCAACTCTGTAATGATGAAGTGTTTCAGCATTGAATGCCTCACGAAAAACTATACGGATAGCGTCATACGAGGTTAACGATGAGAGAGAGGCTAAGAAGTACGTAAATATTTCACAGGGGGTGCATTATTACCATTTCAGAGTTTTGAGCTTTCTGGCAATCGACTTTATCGTGTCGCTTCTTTTTATCAACGGCTCTATGGCGTTGCGATAGACAAGGAAAAGCGGCAGATTATTTTGAATCCTTTCGTGGGCCTTCAGACGCGTTATCTGGTGGGCGTATATTATCTCAGAGTCCGGCATTCCACCCTTGTTTCTGATTTTGACTATGGAGTCTTCAATCTGTCTGTATGCGTCAGTCAGGGCAGGGCGCGTAAAATGCAGGTATTTCCTTTGAAACTCAAACGAATCCATAAACCCGGCCGCAGGGTTTGATACAAGCGCAATCTCCGGCGCCGCGTCCAGCGACAGGACAAGCTCCGTAAATTCCCCGATTTCTCCTATGTTTTGACTGTTGAGTGTCATTGCTATGAAAAAAGGAAACTCCTGCTTCATTTTTAATTGACTTATTTTGCGTAAGTTTTCCATTACGCGGCCCCAAAAGTTTCCCCTCAGTGATTTATACGTGTCCTCACGAGCAGCATCGAGCGATACTCCAAACAGGCCGATGTTGATTTTGCCCAGCATCGTGAAGGTTTCGTCTTTGAGGAGGGTTGCGTTGGATATGAAAAAATGCTGGCAGTGCTTGTTTTCAGACCAGTTTGCCATCAGGCGCTTTGCCGGTTCATACATAAACGGCTCCCCGCCAAAGTAAAAGATCACTTGCAGATATTTTAACAGGTCATCGATTTCAGAGAAGAACTTCTCAGGCAGAGTTCTGTTTTGCGCCCGTATGTCTTTCTGATAGCAGTGATAGCAGTTAAGATTGCACACGTAGCTATAAGCAAAGCGCATCCATCGGGGGTGTGAGCTAAGAACCAGGCTGCCAGCTTTAATCTCCCCAGCGTTTTGGAGGGCGTTTTTATATAGCTCCAGCCCCGGGTCGAGTTCCTTATACCAGTCAAGCCTCTGGTAGGATTTTGCCCCCTTTAAGACTGCGCAGTCCGGGTAACACACATCACGCCCCCCGCGCGTGAGCATCGCATGTCTTATTTTACGGTAGCCCTGCCCGTTCCATATCTCAGCTATCGTCTGATTGTTGACGTTACCGAGGACTTCATGGCTGTCACAGCACATCGTAACGTCGCCGTTAGGATTGTTTACCTCAAAATGTGTCCACGGATAGTCGCATACCACTTTTGGCATAACGCTATTGTAACATTTTACCAGACATTTTGTTACGTTTTAGACTCTGTGGCGCAGCCACGGCATTCGTGGGGCAATGGATAAAAATTTATATTTTGTTAATAATCGACGATAATCTTGTTGACATGGCAACTATCGATATGGTTTAATACGTATACTAAAAAACAACTCGGAGGTACATTATGTCAGCTAAAAGGAAAAGAATGGCTGTAATTGCCAGCAAAGGGACGCTCGATATGGCATATCCGCCGCTGATTCTGGCGTCAACCGCGGCCGCTATGGATTGTGATGTTCAAATATTTTTCACTCTGTACGGGGTGGACATTGTAAACAAGAAAAAATATCGCAACCTTCAGGTCTCGCCAATAGGTAATCCCGCTATGCCTTCGCCAGTGCCTATGCCCAATATAATAGGAATGCTGCCAGGCATGACCCCTAAGGCTACCTCGATGATGAAGGGCATGAGTAAGAAGATTAACTGGCGATCGATTCCTGAACGCGTAGATGCCTGCCGTGAAATCGATGTCA
>JADFXZ010000114.1:3579-4478 GCA_015233265.1 Nitrospirota bacterium | reverse complement strand
TTGCGTGTACTCCAACCCTCGAAATGACCAATGTACACAAGGAAGACCTTGTAGAGGGAACAACGGTAGCAGGGGCAGCCGAGTTTTTGAACTTTGCGCTCGATGCAGACATAACGTTATTTATATAGCATTATCAGAGTGGGATATAAAGCGGAGTCTCTCCGCTTTATCCATGCGCCGCTTTATACATGCTTTAAAGCCAACGTTAAATTAATCGATTAGGTCATTGATTAGAGAATAAGGCGAAGGCTATTTCTGTTTTCTGGAGGTGGCACACCATGTCAGCCAACCGTTTAATGAAATATTTATGGTCATTTCTTTCTTCTGTCTTTAGCCGTGATAAGCGCCAGATGCTCTTCTTTGGTTTTGCGTTCGTTGTCTTTATATCAATGTTTTATTTCTCTTTATATTCACCGCAGGCGTCATATTCAAGCACACCTCCCTCGCAAATTGCCGCAGTAAAACAGTCTGAGCCAGCCCCGCGTCTTAAGATTATCAACGGGCGTGTTCAAAAAGGGGAGTCGCTTCAGGATATTAGTAAAAAATATCATCTCAAGGCCGATGACATAAAAGGTATCTCGCTGGCCTCCAGAGATCTCTATAATTTGAAGATACTTAAGCCGACGATGTCCTATAAGATTATTGTCAACCCCAAAAACAACGACATTGTCGAACTTGACTACGCCATTGATGACTCATTGTATTTGTCGGTTAAAAGGGCTGCGGATGTTAACGAAGACCTGACCGCCGCGGAGGATTATTTTCAGGCGGAGATGGTTGCCCTTGCCTATCAAAGGAAAACAGGGACTATCACCGGCACTATTAAGCACAACCTGGTTGAATCCATGGGCAAGTCAAGGACACATGTTAACATCGCTAACGAGTTGGCAGACATATTT
>JADFXZ010000114.1:0-3569 GCA_015233265.1 Nitrospirota bacterium | reverse complement strand
AACGTTTGACTCTGACCTCGACTTCACTCCTGACTTGCGAAAGGGCGATAGCTTGGAGGTCGTACCGGAAGAGCTTTATCGGGACAATATATTTAAGGGTTATGGCAATATCCTATATGCCAGATTCACAAATAATGGAACTCGGTATGAGGCCGTTAGATACGAAATAGACGGCAAGGCGGAGTTCTTTCGACCCAACGGCAGTTCCATAAAGAAGATGCTGATGAGGGCACCGCTGCGCTACAGATATATTAGCTCATTCTTTTCCAAGAGCAGGTATCATCCCATACTAAGAATCAGCCGTCCTCACTTTGGCGTCGATTATGCCGCCCCTAAAGGGACTCCTGTCTCGGCGGCGGGCGACGGGGTTGTCTTTGACGCCGGGCGCAACAAGCAGTATGGTAATCAAATATTTATCAGACACGCCGGTGGCTACATCACTGCCTACGGGCACCTGTCTGCCTTTGCCAAAGGCCTGAAAAATGGCGATAAGGTCACACAGGGTGAAATCATCGGTTATGTGGGCGCAACTGGTCTTGCCACAGGCCCTCACCTCGATTATAGGGTTAAGCTCGAAGGAAAACCCATAGACCCTCTGACGATGAAACTGCCTGTAACCCCCATCTCCGCCAAACACAAAGAGGCATTTAGTGTATATGTTGCCCAAATGCGCTCCGTGTTATCTAAGACTCAGGTGGCTAAGGCCAAGACACGGCCTGCGGGGAAATTAAATTAGGGGAGCTGTTTAATGAAGGCTTTAAGCTCTTTCGGATTGAGCATATTTGTCTTAGTAATAGCGCTGGATGTTGCCCTGTCAGGCACCGCCGTGGCCTCAGCCGATGAGATGATTCGCTGTGCCTCGACAACGAGCACTCAGAACTCAGGATTTTTTGATTACATATTGCCAATATTTCAGAAAAAGACCGGCATTAAGATAGAGGTAGTGGCAGTCGGCACCGGTGCGGCAATTGAGATAGGAAAACGAGGGGATGTGGATTTTGTTTTCGTCCACGCAAAAGACCAGGAGCTTAAGGCGGTTGCAGAGGGCTGGTTTGTAAACCGAAAGGATGTAATGTACAATGACTTCGTGCTCTTAGGCGATGCGCAAGATCCAGCCGGTGTGAAGGGAGTGAAAAGCGCAGTGGACGCATTTAAAAAAATTGCCCACAAAGAAGCCCCCTTCGTCTCGCGCGGCGATAAATCCGGTACGCACACAAAGGAGCTTTTTATTTGGCAGTCAGCAGGTATAGAGCCAAAAGGAAGGCTGTGGTACATGGAGGCAGGGCAGGGCATGGAGAAAACCCAGCGCGTTGCGGACGAACACAAGGCATACACGCTTACTGACCGAGGTACATGGCTTGCAAAAAAAGAGAAACTCGACCTTCAAATCATGGTCGAGGGTGACCCCATACTATTTAATCAATACGGTATAATGGCCGTAAACCCCGAGAAATATAAACACGCCAAATATAAAGAGGCAATGGAGTTCATAAACTGGCTTATATCAAAAGAGGGCCAGGAGGCCATAGCCGCATATAAAGATAAGAACGGCAACAGTCTTTTTATACCAAACGCGAAGTAGTCACGGCGCCATAATAACTCCTGAGTTGAAATTATCTTAACTGTCACGACTGCGATGGTTTGGAGGTGCCTTGCTTTTTGAAATACTTCTTGACTACACGTCCTCCTTCATACACAATCAGCGGGGTATTCGTTATCTGGGCAATCTTTTTTGCTTTTGCAGCCGCACGCCGCAGCGCAATCTCCACCTTAGCAAGATCAACATCATGAACCTTAATTTTTTCTTTCTTCAATCGTTTTCTCCTTTATCGAAAAGTATTGGCCGCTGCCCCGAATTGTCAAAGACAATCCAGATGTCCACCAATTGTTTGTAAAGATGCTGAAAGTTGTACCAGCCTTTTTCATACCTGCCCCTGATGGTCTCTACGGGAACATTGTGCCCGCCTTGTTTTACACGATTTTTTACCCGTTGCACCGCAGTCGCAACATCTGTCAGATAAAGGAAAATCAGTTTTATTTTATAACCAATTTGCCGCCATTGAGGGATCATTGTTGAGTATATTCTGCCGCTTAAAGTTGTTTCAAAGGCAAAGCTCTCACCTTTTGAAACATGTCTTTTGATTTCGTCGAGCATGATTCTTCCAGCATGAAAAGAGGCTTTTTCTGGGAAAAATGGGGAAATACCCGACGCAATAAGATCCGCATTCACAAAGATTGGACAGTGAGCCTCCTTATTCAGAAATTCAAGGGCAAAAGTTGTTTTACCCGCGCCGTTGGGGCCAGCAATAATAATTATCATCTTGTCTTCATTCATTATGACTTACTTTCCACAAAATCAGGCATATCAGAATAGAAGCTATTGCCATAACAGCAACCAGAAACCCTTGAAACATTAGACAGTTGAATCCTCAGTGTCTAATGTTTCTAAAGACGCTTCAAAAATGGCATTACAGCGTGCCAAAAACTTGATAACTTATACAGCAACCATTGTCTATGGTTTATATACGACAGTACCGCATTTTGCACAGGTAATGGTTGCATTTGTTCCCCTGGTACAATCGAATCCTTCCGTCACATTCAGTACTTTATCGTCGAATAGGTTGTGGATACCGTGATGCGGTGGGCTTTGGTTTTCTTCTAATGTTGCTTCTCCAGTATTACCACATCCAGGTGTTGGGCATACAAGTTTCTTTTTTTGTAAGGGGTCTTTTCTACCCATAATAACTCCTCTAAATGCTGAATGTCATTTTACCCGTTATTATTCTACCAGTTAGCATTCCTGTAGAGCAAGTCTCTGATAGTACAGACAAAATGAACCATTTTGTCCATGTTATCGACCAAGACCCACTGAAAAACCTCGTCTTTACTATGAGTGGGCAAGGCGAAAATTGGACACAACGACGCAGTGTCCGCCTGAGTTTCAGAACAAGATAGCAGGAATCATCCTGAGCCTGTTGCAGGATGACAGCAAATTTTGCGGTTATTTTGTTCCAGGCCCTTAGTATCATGCCCTACTGGCCTTTCATAAATTCCATCCAGATAGGCAGTGCCGCGTGTGCACCGGTTTCCTTCTCACCTATGGGCTTGTGGTTGTCCCTGCCGACCCAGACGCCGACGGCCAGGTTGTCGTCAAAGCCGAGAAACCATGCGTCTGCGTAATCGTCCGTAGTGCCGGTCTTGCCGTAGACCGTTTTTGGCAGCGCCATGGCTGCATGGCCTGTGCCTTCGGTTATAACCGCCCTCAGTATGATTTTCATCTCCTCTATGGCCTGGTTGTCTAAGATCCCCTTTGGCGGCTCGGCCTTTTGTTCCTCTAACAGGAGGCCGTCTCTATCGACTATCCTCTCAACCGACAGATGGTCAAATCTCTTACCTGTTGCAAACGCGGCGTACGCATATACCAGCTCCATGAGCGTCATGTCTGATGCACCAAGGGCTGACGGCATGTAGGGATGAATGGTACTTTTAACCCCAAGCATTTTGGCAGTTTCAATGACATGTTTGATTCCAACCTTGTCTGCCAGATAGACGGTTGCCGCATTCAGTGA
>JADFXZ010000033.1:16884-17346 GCA_015233265.1 Nitrospirota bacterium | reverse complement strand
ATCAGATTGTTGTCTTATTTGCCCTGACGGTGGTGCCGTATGTCGCGGCCAGCGTTGTGCCTTCGTGGAAGGCCGCTATCAGCGACCCTGATGCCGTGATGAGGTAATCTATGGACGCTGTTATCACAACTGAAGGCGTAAAAAAGGTATTTAACGCAGGGCTTGCCGATGAGGTACTGGCAGTTGACAATGTCTCTGTTGCGATACCCAGAGGCGGCATCACGGTGTTAAAAGGCCCAAGCGGCTCCGGTAAGACTACCCTGCTTGGGCTTCTTGGCTGCATGTCAAGGCCGACAGAGGGCAAGATTATTGTACAGGGCAAGGACGTGGCAAAACTCCCCGAGAGATTCCTGACCAATGTGCGCAGGAAGACATTTGGATTTATCTTCCAGCACTTTAATCTCATCAGGGGATTAACGGTCAGTGAAAACGTCATGCTCCCGCTCTATCCCACTGAGATTG
>JADFXZ010000033.1:0-16874 GCA_015233265.1 Nitrospirota bacterium | reverse complement strand
CGACCCCCGCGCCCGCGGGGCATCAGAGGCTCCGACCCCACCCCAAAACGGAGGGTTAAGGTGCCAAACCCCCCAGGCGGGCAGCAGCAGGGGGGGGGAATCGCACCGTCACTGGTTAATGAACCCCCCGTTATCCCTGCAAACGAACCTACGGCTCATCTCGATACAAAACTCTCAGAGGACTTCCTGAACATCGTCAGTGAGCTGAACATGGATGGAAAGACCTTCGTCATAGCCTCGCACGACCCGCTGGTCTACGACAAACCGTATATCGACTACGTAATCGAGATGCGCGATGGCGTGGTTAAAGGGCCTGTAACGGCGTGATATTTCACCCCGGAGTCCTTGCCCTTACAGCAGGGTCAGCGCTTGTCCTTGCCATGGCTTGTTATTGCGCCATCCTTGCGTTAAAGATTATAGTGCACTGGGATATTTCAAAAAGCACGGCATCTCAGCTGATGCTTGAGCGCCAGACATATCTTGTCTCAACCATTATGAAATACGTAATGGGGTTTGAAATCATGTCTGTGTTGCTGTTCATATATACGGCGGACGACATCCACAAACTCTTCGTAGGGGCGATGTGTGCAACCGGCTCGCTAAACGCCAATCCCATCGGTTGGAATGTATTATTTATGGATATTGTGATTGTTTTCCTGTGTGCTATGTGGCTGGCCATTAACTATGTCGATGAGAGGGCCGAGGATTACCCGCTTGTCAGGCTCAAGTATAAATATCTGGCCGGGCTTACCCCTGTCATAGCGCTTGAGACATACTGGCAGCTCTACTATTTTCTTGGTCTGAAGGCCAACGTGATTACCTCGTGCTGTAGCTCGCTCTTTAGTGACGAGGGGGTCACTGTGGCGTCAACTATGGCGTCGATTCCCGTGGATACGTCAATTATTTTTTTTTACGGTACAGGGGCGGTTGAGATTGCCCTGTTGGGGATGCTGCTTCTGAGTCGAACAGGGGCTTGTCCGCGTTTAAGGTATATCTCAGGAGTTTGGTCGCTGATTTTCTTTATAGTTTCAATTGTGTCGATAATCGCCTTCGTGTCCATTTACTACTATGAAACGCCTGTGCACCACTGCCCCTTCGATATACTGCAAAAACAGTATATGTTTATAGGCTATCCGCTGTATGGAAGTCTGTTTGGCGGCGTACTTTTCGGTCTTGGCGCCGCGGTGGTGCAACCATTTAGAAAAATTGACTCGATTCGTGATGCGATTGTCACTGCTCAGAGAAAATGGACGAAGATTTCAATTGTGTTTATAATCGTGTTTATAATAATTGCAACCTGGCCGGTAGTGTTCTCGAATTTCAGGGCGTACTACTGAATTATATTTGGCAGGTGGACAGCTATTGTAGTTGTCATTTTTGTGATTTTATAGTACAATTTTAGAGATGATATTGACAGCGGAGGATACAATGGCGTCAGAGATAGTAGAGGTAGTAAATGTACGGTAATCTTTGGGCACTTTTCATTATCTGGCTAAAGACCTTAGTGTCTGGCTGGATTGGGCCAGGCGTTAAGGCAATCGTTGCAGGCGTCAATACGCTTAGAAGGATATTTCCGGCAAAGTCCATTAAGATAACAACCTCCGGGGCTATTGTAATATCGGAGGCCGGCAGCGAGATGGCCGTGGAGATAAACGCCAGCGACATCGTGATATACGGAAGCATTACGCTTAAAAACTGTGTTATTCTTATGAGAGAAATGACACTTAATGTTGAGAAAATTGGCAAGAAAATATTAAGCGACGGCTCGGTTTGGGTAGAAAATACGCTATTTATTGGCAACATGGGCAAACTCTCTAATCTGAACATCGTATCTGGGGGAATAGTTCAGGGTAATATATCGAGTGTCTCTATGGTCTTCCTACGCGATGGCAGGTATAACGGGCAAATCGGGCAGATAACAAAATGGCTTCACATGTCCAACGCCCGCGGTATCATCAAAGGCCGCATCGGTTCGATAGGTGAGGCGCTCTACCTCGACGCCGGTGAGCTTATCACAGACACGCTGCCCTTTATTGAGGGTGGCTATGCGGTCTTAAAAGAGGGTAGGATGCTCAAGACTGACGAAACGCTGTGGCCATGGGAGTCTATAATGGAGAAAATCGGCGTGCTCAGTGAAGACCATGAGCTTTTTATTATTGGCTCAGGCGGCAATGTCCTGCTTGGCGCCGGGGCAAAGCATGTACTATGTAAAGAGGGCACAGACCCGTACTCACGATATAAGACCGAGCACATCATATCCTCAAACAGGTTTTATCGGTTAACCGAAGGAAAAATCCATGAGGTTACACTGCGAAGCGCCGCAAACCAGCATATCACATCGCAATCCAATAAGTTCTACACATATGTTCGTCTTGAGATAGTAACTAAGGAATAAACTGGTGACCAAGGCATTATCACAATGCTAATAAACCTAAAGAAACTTCTTGGGCTGCAAATCGTTCACCTTGCGATTATAGTGTCGGTTTGCGTAATAGCATATAGCAATTCCTTTAAAGCGCCGTTTATGTTCGATGACTACACTAATATAATCGAAAAGAGTGTAGTCAGAGATATTGGGCAGTATAAAGACAACTATTTACTGATTACGCCGCAGACAAACCGCCGGTTTGTGGCAATACTAACCTTTGCGCTGAACTACAAGCTCCACGGCATGGACGTCAGAGGATACCATGTCTTTAACCTGATTGTGCACGCCATCAGCGCCCTGCTTGTATACCAGCTCATCAGGCTGATTGCACAGACGCCTGATTTTAAAGGTTATAGTCTCGATTTTGAGCCCGATTTGGGCATTGGCGTCACGGCACTTTTTACCGCCCTGTTATTTGCCGTTCATCCGGTTCAAACCTCTGCCGTAACCTATATTGTGCAGCGCTACACATCGCTTGCCACGTTGTTTTGTCTGATTTCACTTATTGGATATCTAAAGTCGAGGCTCACGGCTTCAGCTTCTGCGAGATATGCGCTATATGCGGCATCAATTTTCTTTGCCATCCTTGCTATGAGGACAAAGGAAATCGCCTTTACGCTTCCGGCTATGGCAGTGTTATGTGAATTCATGTTCTTTGAGGGAAAGATAAGAACAAGGATTCTCTATCTGCTTCCGCTAATATCTACAATGTTAATAATACCGGTGTCGGTTTTGGCCTCCGGCGCTGCCAGCACTGCAGCCGCCGTAAATAGTGCTGTCACACACGCAGGGAGCGACTCATCTGCCGGCATTGCAGATATAACCAGAGCTGAGTATCTATTGACGCAGTTTCGCGTCATAGTGACGTATTTGAGGCTGTTATTTTTTCCGGTTGGACTTAATCTCGATTACGATTATCCTATATTGAGGGGATTTTTCATCCCTGGAGTTTTTTTATCTTTTTTAGTGCTTGTGTCGATTGTCGCCTCGGCAGTATATATGCTGTATCGCTCGCGTACGATACCGCGTGATCACAGTGCCAGATACGCCGCCAGATTGTATTCATTCGGCATATTGTGGTTTTTTATCGCCCTATCTGTGGAATCGTCTGTTATACCCATAAAGGACGTAATTAACGAATACAGGTTATATTATCCATCGGTGGGATTTTTTATCGCCGTAATTGCCGTTGTCATGTGGATAGCGCGGGGAAGATTGGCGAAAACATACACTATTTCCGCACTTTTGGCAATACTTGTCGTGTTATGTGCCATGACCATACTGAGAAACGAGGTCTGGGCTGATAGGGTAAAACTATGGGAAGATACGGTAAGGAAGAGCCCCAACAAGGCCAGACCACATTATAATTTGGGCTACGACTACATAAGACAGGGCAGAGTTGCCGATGCCAGCCGTGAATTTCAAACCGCGATAATACTAAAGCCTGACTTTGCCGATGCCTATAACAATCTTGGCGACATCTACGCATCCCAAGGGCGTATGGATGAGGCGCTTTACGCGTTTAAGAAGGCGGTTTTGTATAGTGCGGGCTTTGCCGTGGCCTATAACAACATTGGTACGATTTACGATGAAAGAGGGCAATTTGAAGAGGCTGCCGCAAACTATAAAACTGCTATCAAGTTGCAGACTGACTACACAGATGCCCGGCTGAACCTGGGAAATCTCCTCATAAAGGCAAATCGGCACGATGAGGCGGCATGGGAATTTCAGGAAGTGCTGAGGTTTGACCCATCAAATGCTGAGGCCGCAGACAAACTGCTGGCTCTGCGCGCTATTCGTAAATAAATTAACGCACCGTGTGACCTTGATTCAAGACAAATTTGTTCTAACGGATAAAACAAGTTTTCACGGGAAGTTGCAATGATCTCCGCACTGTCCTTTTCTTAATTCCGTCAATCTGGCTTGTCCGGAATCTGTTCTTAATACCTCACAAAATGCACAATCATCATTAAACTCCCATGTAAGGTAGATTCCGGATAACAGACTGTGTCGCAATAGATTCCGAGATTATTCATGCAAATTAGAATCATCCTGAGCCTGTCGAAGGATGCTCCTTTGTATGTCATTTCCCCATACATCGGCAATCCTTCGACAAGCTCAGGATGATTCGACAGGATGATTTCAGACGAAGAATCATTTTTACTGTTTTTGAGTGATTTGATGTGGTTAGTTTTCTATTATGACACAGTCTGCAAGCCGGAATGACGGCAAGGAACAAGACAGACTGTTCTCATAGGCAATTTCCGCTTTATTTTTCAAATGGTTTGTCCTATTAGTTTACCATTCTTTAGATTATATCTTATACTCGGCCTTCAGAGCTCGTTTCCCATTAAAGCCCCGCAAGGCTGTATATGAATTCCATGTCCAGGTTTGTTCTCAACAACTGGGCTAATCTGTCTATGGCGGCGTCTTTTTCGGCGGCGTAATTAACCGCTGCCTCTTCAACGGGCGGCTGGCCTTTCCTTTGTCTGATGCCATCTATCAAGTCCCTGCGAAATGCGTCATTATCGAAAATCCCGTGAATATACGTTCCCCACACGCCGTCTTTGACAGCGCCGTCGGGATATTGCCCCTGTACGATAAACGCCGGAGTGTCTGCCCCTGTGGTCTGCCCCATGTGAATTTCATAGCCTGTGAGCGCACTGTGGGGGGTCATTACAAATGGTATCTGCCCAGCCGTCTGAGCGCTAATCTGCCGCGTGGTCTTTGTTTTATTAAACACGGTCATCGTATCGAGCAGACAGAGTCCGGGAACTTGCGCCTGAGCGCTTTCAATCCCGTGCAAGTCTTCGATTTGCCTGCCAAGCATCTGGTATCCCCCGCAGAGGCCAATTAGTGGGATGCCTTTTTTCACCGCCTTTTTTATAACCTCATCGAGTCCAGCCGCTCTTAATATTTCAAGGTCTGCAATTGTGTTCTTAGACCCAGGGATTATTATCAAGTCTGTGTTTAATATGTCCTCAGGGCGGCGGCTTATTATTAGGTCCACATGCGGCTCATACTGAAATGGCTGAAAGTCTGTGAAATTGGATATATATTTAAGCCTCAGCACGGTTATCTTAATGGAATGTTCAGTGGCGGCAACAGCCTGCGTCTTCGCTCTGGTATCCAGCACAAGGCCGTCCTCTTCGGGCAGCCCCATGTTTGTCACATACGGAAGGACGCCGATGACGGGAATGCCGGTTCTGGCTTCGATAAGTTTATTGCCCGGGACGAGGATATTTAAATCACCGCGAAATTTATTTATTATAAATGCCTTAATCAGGCGCGAATCATCATAGTTTAGGAGGGCAGTTGTGCCGAAGAGGGAGGCAAATACACCGCCTCTGTCAATATCGCCAACAAGTATGACCGGAGAGGCAGTATGCCGTGCCACAGCCATGTTGACTATTTCCCTGTCCATAAGATTAATCTCTGCCGGGCTTCCGGCGCCTTCGATGAAGATAAACTCATAGGCTGCGCTGAGTTCATCCCAGGCGTATGTTACGGTACTCCAGAATTGCTCCTTCTTTTCATAATACTCAGCCGCCTGCATCGTCTTAGTCACCTTGCCGAGGACTATGACCTGAGATCCGCTCTCGCCCGATGCCTTCAATAGTATAGGATTCATGTAAACAGACGGCTCAATGCCGGCGGCCTCCGCCTGCGTGGCCTGGGCCGTGCCAATCTCTCCACCATCAGCGGTTACAAACGAATTCAGCGCCATATTCTGGGCCTTAAAGGGCGCTACCCTAAGCCCCAGGTCTTTTGAAAATATCCTGCAAAGCCCCGCGACAATCAGAGTCTTACCAACCCCTGAGCCGGTTCCCTGAATCATTATCGATTTAGGCATTATTCCTCATGGCACAACTCCGGTACGAAGTTCATGAGTTTTACAACTGGCACGCCGTCATAAAATTCAATTATGTTCAGGGCGATAAAGTCTTGCTCGACGCGAAATATGTGCGACAGCGGAATGCCGAGAATATGACACAGCGCCACCCTGTTTACACCGCCGTGGGCTACTAGCGCTATGGTCTCGTTCTTGTGACTATTTACAATGCCATAAAATACGGGCATCAGCCTCAGACTGACATCCATCGTGCTTTCGCCTCCGACGGGGCTGAAATTAAGAGGGTCAGCCGCCCAATTTTTGAACTCATCAGGATAGGCGGCCTTTATCTCGTCAAACGTCATGCCCTCCCATTTGCCAAAATGCCGCTCCCGAAGGCCGCTGTGCACTACGGGCGTAATGCCAAAGGGCTGAGCGACAGCCTCAGCCGTTTTAACAGCGCGGCTGAGGTCAGAACAGTATATGCAGTGCAGGGGGGGCAGCCCGGTTCGTGCATCCAGACTTTTTAAAAACATGGACATACGCTGCGCCTGCCTTATGCCTTCCTGCGACAGCGGCACATCGATATGCCCCTTATATCGCCTCTCATGGGCGTCTACAGTTTGCCCGTGGCGAATCAGATAAACCCGCGTTGGCATGTATGGCCTCCTGTTGTCAGATATATTAAAAATATCAGCTCAATGCCCTCGATAAAGGCCCCCATTGTATCCCCTGTGAGGCCGCCAAAACGCCTCTCACAGAATTGTCCGCTGATTTTAGCCGCAACGGCAATAATAATTATTATTGCAATAGAATGAACAGCGGCGCTCAGGGCGCTGACACCGCTACCCAAATACAGATTTAACAGCGTACAAATTAAAAAAATCAACCCAGCTGCCACTATAAATTCCTTCACACCGGTTTGCTCTATAAATGTCCACCCGAGGCCCTCTGGCTTGGCGGACTTGCCAGTGAACATCGCCGCGGTTGCTGCAAATCGCCCCGCGACGGGATAGGTAAGTAAGACCAACGCACTTGATATTTGGGGGCTTGAGAGTAAATTTTTAAGCAGGACGTATTTTAAAAGCAAGGTCAACACGATGGCCGAGACACCAATTGGCCCGGCCGCCCCACTTTTCATTATCGCGAGTCTCTGTGCAGGTGTCCTGCGTGCGGCAAGGGCATCAAATGTATCAGATACCCCGTCAAGGTGAAGCCCCCCGGTGATTAACGCCCCAAGAGCCAGCACGAAAACGGCGCACACATCGATAGCAAGCACATATTTAAGCGCTGAAAAGCAGAGTAAATAGGCACCGCCTATAATAAGCCCCACAATGGGAAATACCGCCGAACTCCTGCCAATCTCGCTCCACACGGCGACGTCCACCCGTTTGAACGGCAGCGGGACTATCGTCAAAAACTCAAACGCGGCGGCGATTTTCTTTATCATCTAAGACAATTTCATTACGCCAAGAACAATTCCATCTGGGCAGGCTCTTCGCGCACAAAACTAATCGGGTATTTATTGTTAAAGCACGCATAGCAGTAGTCCTCGGGGTTTGGCAGCACGGACTGCAGGCCGTCAAACGACAGGTAGGACAGAGAATCTGCTGTCAGATATTTTCTGATTTCCTCGACCTGATGAGTCGAGGCGATGAGTTCACCACGAGTTGGGGTGTCAATTCCATAAAAACAGGGGCTTATCGTACACGGCGAGCTGATTCTTACGTGAACCTCCGCCGCACGACCAACTTCTCTGAGCATCTTGACTATCTTCTTGCTTGTCGTCCCACGGACGATGGAGTCATCTACGACGACGACCCTTTTTCCCTCAAGAATGCTCTGGACTGGATTAAGTTTTATTTTTACGCCGAAGTGGCGGATGTTCTGCTTGGGTTCTATGAAAGTCCGCCCAACGTAGTGGTTTCTGACGAGGCCAAAGTCAAAGGGGATGATACTTTGGTTGGCATAGCCAATTGTGGCGGCAACGCCTGAGTCCGGGACAGGGATGACCACATCTGCATCGACGTAGGATTCTATGGCCAGCTGTCTACCCAGAGCCTTTCTTATGCTGTGTACGTTTGTACCGCCGAATATGTAGCTGTCAGGGCGTGAGAAATATATGAATTCAAACGCGCAGTGTGCGCGTCTGGCGCTGCGAATCGCCCTGAGGGAGTTGATGCCGTTTTTATTTATAACTACCATCTCACCCGGCTCGATGTCTCTGATATATGTCGCCCCGATTAGGTCAAAGGCACAGGTCTCGGAGGCCACAACATAGGCACCGTCTAAAGTTCCCATGCACATCGGGCGCACTCCGTAGCCGTCTCTGACGGCGATTAACGAGTCCTCTGTTAAAATGAGAAGACTAAAGGCGCCATGTATTTGGTTGACCGCCTCTGCGATTCTCTCCTGCACAGTGTGTGCGTTTGAATGGGCTATTAGGTGGACGATTACCTCTGTGTCGGCATTGGACTGAAAAATCGCGCCTTCGCGCTCTAAGTTTTCTTTCAGAATTGCCGCGTTAGTGAGATTGCCGTTATGGGCGATGGACAACGACCCGAGCGAGGAGTTAACCATGATGGGCTGGACGTTTTTCTGGGCGTTGCCGCCTGCCGTTGAGTACCTGTTGTGTCCTATGGCACTGTCTCCGGGGAGTCGTCTCAGGCGTTTTTCATGAAATATCTCCGACACATAGCCAAGAGATTTCTCCAGATGCAGATTTCGCCCGTCGCAGGAGCATATTCCCGCCCCTTCCTGTCCCCTGTGCTGCAAGGAGTAAAGGCCGAGATATGCCATGTTGGCGGCCTCCGGGTGCCCGTATATTCCAAATATCCCACACTCTTCCTTCATGTTAAATATGTTCATTTTGGTTGAGTCCCCTCTGTAAAGAAGTGTCATAGATGGATTTTAGTTCACTTACCGGTGTGTCGATAAGTGTCACGCCGTTGCCCCTGATGCGAAGGCTCTTGCCGCCTGTCCTTCCGATTTGCGCTATTGGCAGACCGGCTGCCACGACCGCCGCTTTAATTTCTGCTGCATTTATAGAGGTCAAACTTATGAGTACCCGAGTAGCAGACTCACCAAACAGGAGCGCGTCAGTTCTCAGGGAATTTTCCCCCAGGTCAAGCTCTGCCCCGATGCCTGCCCCGAACGTGGATTCTGCCACTGTTACGGCCAGGCCGCCCTCTGAGCAGTCATGCGCGCTTCTGAGCAACCCTCTATTATTGAGTTCAATCAGTACATTATGAAGTGTCTTTTCTTTTTCAGGGTCTATCGATGGAGGAAGGCCGCGCTCAATGCCGTGGCACGCGTAGAGATATTCGCTTCCGCCCAGCTCCTCCTTCGTCTGCCCTATGAGCATGATAACATCACCCTCGGCCTTAAACCACTGGGTCAGCGCACACTCGGCGTCTTGCAAGACGCCTACGATGGCGATTGTCGGAGTGGGGAAAATAGCGTCGCCCTTAGTCTCGTTATACAGACTGACGTTGCCGCTGATGACCGGGGTGTCGAGGGCATTACAGGCGTCTTTTATACCTTCGATTGCCCCGATGAACTGCCACATTACCTCTGGTTTTTCCGGGTTTCCGAAGTTGAGATTATCTGTAACGGCAAGCGGGCGCGCCCCTGAGCAGGCTACATTTCTAGCGGCCTCACACACGGCGTGCACTGCGCCAAGATATGGGTCAAGCCAGCAGTAGCGGCTGTTACAATCCACGGACATGGCCAGGGCCTTCCTCGTTCCCTTTACGCGGACAACTGCGGCGTCTGAGCCTGGCCTGACGATTGTATCAGTTCGCACCATGTGGTCATACTGCTGCCAGACCAGTTCTTTTGAGGCAATAGACGGCGATGACAGGAGTCTTTGTAATGCGCTGTTACAGCTGTTTACGTCAATAGTGTCAGGGATTTTCGATAAATCAAGCGTGTTTAACTCGTCCTGATTGGCTGGTCTTTTAGACGGCCTGTCGTAGATTGGGGCATCGGTTGATATTTTTGTAGCCGGTATCTCAGCTGCCATTTTTCCGTGCCAGTGAACTCTTAAAAATCCATCGCCGCCTACTTTACCAATAACAACGGCGTCGAGGTCCCATTTTTTAAATATATCGATAAGGGCGTCCTTATTTGCCTGTTCCACAACGAGCAGCATTCGCTCCTGGCTCTCTGAGAGCATGATTTCATAGGGTATCATGCCGTCGGCGCGAAGCGGCACAAGTGACAACTCAAGCTCAACTCCTGTCTCTGCCCTTCCGGCCATCTCCGAAGACGATGACGTAAGCCCCGCCCCGCCCATGTCCTGAATCCCCACAATCAGCCCCTTGTCCATTGCCTCAAGACAGGCCTCAAGCAGGAGTTTCTCTGTGAACGGGTCTCCTATCTGCACGTTTGGTTTCTTTTGTTGAGCGTCATCAGTGAATTCCTCGCTGGCCATAGTGACGCCGTGAATGCCGTCCTTGCCGGTCTTTGAGCCTGCGTAGATGATGAGATTGCCGTTGCCGCTTGCCTTGCCGTAGAATATCTTATCTTTTTTAACGATACCGACATTAAACACGTTAACAAGAATATTTCCGGCATAACAGGGGTGGCAGTATATCTCACCGCCCACAGTTGGAACGCCAATGCAGTTGCCATAGCCTGCAATCCCGCAGACAACGCCGCCAAAGAGGTGCTTATGATAAGGGTCTGAAAGCGGGCCGAATCGAAGCGAATTGAGGCTTGCAACAGGACGCGCCCCCATGGTGAAAATATCCCTGAGAATGCCGCCCACGCCGGTTGCCGCCCCTTCGTATGGTTCAATATATGAAGGATGATTATGGGATTCCATTTTAAACACTGCGGCAAGCCCATCGCCGATGTCTATGACTCCAGCGTTTTCACCGGGGCCCTGAATGACCCACGGCGCGGTAGTCGGGAGTTTTTTAAGATGGAGGCGTGAACTTTTGTACGAGCAGTGCTCGCTCCACATGACCGAAAATATTCCCAATTCGGTAAACGTGGGGCTGCGCCCCAGTATGCTAACGATACGGGCGAACTCATCGGGCGTCAGCCCGTGATCTTTTATCAGCTCATCAGTTATTAAGGGTTCTTTCACTTAGACGACCCGTTCACTGGATTACTCGTTCGGAATTCTACTTATAGTAACACAAACGGCAAACAAATATCCTACGAAAAAAAAGTTTCAGGCGGCAGACTGCCGCAGCGACTGAGTTTGCCTTGAATAATCCGTGAGACGGGATGTATACTAAGGTATGCCTGAGGCGGCATATAGAATGGGTTTATTTAAAAGGGTGTCACGACGATGCAGCGATTGATTATAAGGAATTTCGGGCCGATCGACAAGGTTGATTTACAAATCAACGACATAATGATCTTCATCGGCCCTCAGGCAAGCGGCAAAAGCACTATCAGCAAGGTGGTGTATTTCTTTAAGTCGTTGAAATATGACCTGATTCAATATGTTTTGGAACCAATCAGAAAAAAGAACTTAGAAGTATCAATAGATGATTTTTATAGAGTAGCAGACACAAAGTTCGTCGCGATTTTTGGACATACACAACATCTACCCAATACGGCTCTCAAGTATGAGTATAAGGATGGGGTTTCAATAGAGATAACTATTGAAGAAGGAGTATGCGTTTTCCATTTCAGCGAGGTATTTAACGAGTACTTTTCAGAAATTATTAACAGAGTAAAATCCTTTACATCACGATATCCAGCAAGAGATTCCAAATTCTTATCTTCGAGTGAGCTTTATTCGCTCGGCTTTGAACAAAGCATTTTTGAGTCAGACATTGAAAAGTTAGCGAGTGAATTGTTTTCAGATGAACGGGATATTATATTTTTTCCAGCTGGAAGGAGTCTTCTTGCTGTCTTTTCTGACCAGAGACAAAACATTGACTATAAAAATATTGATTATACGATGCTTCCATTTGCAGAAAGAATAAATATATCAAAACGGATTTTCTCTTCAATCCCTATCAGTTTACGCGACAAAACGAAATTGACGCAAGCTGCTCAAGCTATTATTTCGAAGATACTAAAGGCGTCATACCAGTTTGAAGACGATGACGATAGACTTTACTTTAGTCAAACGGCTCATACGAGACTAACGTATGCCTCATCTGGCCAGCAAGAGGCAATATGGATATCATTGTTTATACTTCAAATCATACAGAATTATAAAGATTTCTTTGTGGAGATTGAGGAGCCGGAGGCTAATCTCTACCCTGAGGCACAGAAAGACATTGTAGATTTAGTTTGCCTGTTGTCGAATTTACGAAGCAACCAGATAATCATCACGACGCACAGCCCGTATATCCTATCTTCGTTTAATAATTTGCTCTATGCCTTTAACGTCGATAAAAAAGGAGTACCCAATGTCGAATCCATTGTCAACAAACAACTGTGGATTAACCCTGACAGATTAGCCGCCTACTTTGTCGAGAATGGAAAGGTTGAGTCGATTATCGACGAAGAGTTTAAGATGATCAAGACTGAAGCTATCGACAGCGCCTCCAGAGTTATTAACGAGGTGTATAGCAAACTATTCGATATTGACCCTGAGTAGCTATGAGCTGAGATAACTTCAAAAACCATAAGTGCTCAAAATGCGATGACCGTAAGATATTCGTCGCAATTGACAAGAACAGTAAAAAGTGTAAATACACACTTAATAATGCCACGCTACAAAATATTTGCATCGTTGAAGTCGATGGATGTCTCATCACAGACGGGATCAGGTGCGATTACTTAATAATTAATTGCGACGATAAAGTGAAAGCAGCATATTTTATAGAGCTTAAGGGGACTGAGCTTTTTCACGCGATAGATCAAATCACTCGTACCATTAAATTATTATCAGATAAAATAACTGGCTATAAAATTAACGCAAGAATAGTATTGACAAAGGTCACTATCCCAGAGGCAAAGAACAATCCTAAAATACTTCGATTTGAGAAAATGTTAAGAGGATATAACAACGGCAATCTCAAAACAGGAACCAGTCATTTTATAGAGCCGGTCAATACAGGACAATAGCCTCTTAAACTTCTCCCGCTATCTTATTTTTCCACCACCGCGCCTTGTCCATGATCGCGTGTGAGTCTTTGTGCAGGTACTTGCCGCCGTCTATCAGGAGTTTGCCGTTTACCATTACTGATTCCACGTCAGAGGATTTCATCGAATACACTATCAGTGAATATATATCATAAAACGGCGTCAGATGAGGCTTGTCTAAATCCGCAACAACTATGTCGGCTGATTTTCCTATTTCAATCGTGCCGGTTTTATCTTGCATTCCGAGGACGCGCGCGCCGGTTGAGGTCGCCATCGATAGGGCTGAAAAGGCGTTTATTGCCGTCGGGTCGCCGCTTACCGCCTTGTGTACCCTCGCGCTGAATGACATTTCAGAAAATATGTCAAGGTCGTTATTGCTTGCCGCGCCGTCTGTCCCCAATGCAACTGCGACACCTTTTTTGAGCATCGGGACAACCGGGGCTATGCCCGAGGCCAGCTTAAGGTTGCTCTCTATGCAGTGCGCCACCCCAGTACCGGTCCTTGCAAGTATCTCGATTTCGTTGTCACTCACCCAGACGCAGTGCGCGGCTACGACAGTCTTGTCCAGAAAACCAATATCATCAAGTAGCTCAACGGGGGACTTGCCATATTTCTTTTTTGCCTCACTTACTTCAAACTGCGTCTCAGAAAGATGCGTGTGCAGAGGAACTCCATAGCGCTCTGCCACGAGCTTTGTCTTCTTGTAGGTATCAGGGCTGCATGTATACGGGGCATGGGGCGCTATCGACGGGGTGATTAACTCATCGCCAAGCCAATCCTTTATGAATTGCTCGGCCTTTTCTATGTACTCATCGGCATTACGCGCAGCTGCTGTGGGGAAATCAAGCACCCCGGCGCCAAGCACCGCCCTCATGCCCATTTTCTTTGACGCACGCGCACTGCTGCCCCCAAAAAAGTACATATCGTTAAACGTAGTAACACCCGCCTTGAGCATCTCGCAACAGGCTAACTCCGTAGCGTCGTATACAAACTCATCGTTTAACCACTTCCCCTCGGCAGGCCAGATGTGCTCTTGCAGCCATTGTCGCAGCGGCAGGTCGTCAGCAATCCCGCGAAAATACACCATGGCCGCATGGGTGTGTGCATTGACTAGACCAGGGAGCACCACCTTGCCACCGCCGCCAACTCTTTTTTTGGCATTGTACAAGCTGGAGAGTGCCGAGACCTCTCCAATGTCTATGATCTTGCCGCCACTGACCGCAACTGCACCGTTTCTCAGTGGAGGCACACCTTCAGCCATTGTCAACACATAATCACCGCTTACTACATAATCGACATCGCGCATTTTATCTCCAGCCCGGCAATCTAGGCCTGCCCCTTTGAGATACCCTTGTGATATTCGCTTATCGCAGTTACCTGCACATCTTGAAGCATTGCCTTATGTGCCTCCATGACACGCTCATGGGATATGCTCATCCTGGTGGCCACATCTTTTAGTGGAAGTCCTTTTTCGTAGTGGTGCTCAACTATGAAAATCTTTAGAAAATCGTCTGTTATGAGCTGTTTCAGCTCCGGGTCGGCTATGTCAAGCTGCGAGGCAGCTTCGTCGAAGGTCAGGCCCTGTGCTATCGATTTCTTCAATTTCTCCATAGCACTGTCGTATATCTTGCTCTCTTCCTTTGTGTACTCTTTGTATTTGAAATCTTCCATCAGTCTCCTAACTGGCGCCGTTGGGAACTCGCACCAGAGTTATTTGCCGCTGTTTCCCTTGCCTGTTATAGGAAACGTGTAGAGTTCCTTGGCCGCCTCAAGCACGCCGCCAAGATAAGTGGATGCCTCTTCTGTAAGTGACAGGCCGCGTTTTTGAAGATCCTTGATAAAGCTCTCCCATCCTGTGTGATCCCATGTGCCCTGAGTCTTCTTGATGAAAGTAATCGTATTTTCCGATATGCCCAGCATAATGTTTTGCAGCTCCGATGTGCTCGATATCGTAGTATATAGCTTCTTCATAGACTCGAGCATCGAACCAAGATAAGACTGCATGTCGTTGGACAGGTAAAAACCCTTTTTTTGGATGTTGGACAAAAACTCCAACCATGCGGTGTGGTCCCACTTGCCGCCCTGTTGCTCTACAAATTTGCTTGCGAGTTCGATTAAATCCTCAAACGAGCCAAACGGTTGTCTTGCCATCACGCCCTCCTTCCTCAAAGTTTAAGCGTCTCAGACGCCTATAGTTTGTATTGCAATTATACTATATTCTACAAATAAATTCCCAATGCCGAATTGAACTAATTTTAATTGGAGAAAATCCGGCCATAACGGCAAGCACAAAGTCCGCGCGGCTGACGCGCCGCATGCGGCTCAGTTTGACAACGGGCATTGAGCTTTACTGTATTCATGTGATATTACAATCTATCGATTATAAAGAAAAAATCCGGCACTCGTGAAAAATGCCGGATTTTTCAGACAATCGTCAATTAAACGCAGCTTATATTCTCATACCGCCGTCGACTTCTATTACCCTGCCAGTGAAGAAATCGTTTTCTACGATGAACTTAACCGCCTTTGAGATCTCTTCCATGTCTCCGAGTCTGCCTGCGGGGATTTGCTGTATTATCTTGTCAAGAACATCCTGTCGAATTTTTGCCACCATCTCGGTGTTGATATAGCCTGGGGCTATCGCTCCTACTCTGATTCCGTATCTGGAGAGTTCCTTGCCCCAGGTAACGGTCATGGAGTCAACGGCTGATTTGGTTGCCGAGTAGTTGGTCTGGCCGAGGTTTCCCGAACGGCTGATTGAAGAGATATTTACGATAACACCCTTCTTACCGCTTTTTACCATATGATAGGCCGCCTCACGCGCACAGAGAAATACTCCAGTGAGGTTTACGTTTATGACCTTTTCCCAGTTTGAAAATGGAAACTTGGTTATCTCTTCACCCTTTTGTCTGATGAAAAGCGCGTCGGCGGTTATTCCCGCGTTGTTGATAAGCACGTCTGCAGCGCCATGGTCTGCGGTATAGGAGTTGAAAAAGGCCTCGACTTCCGATTCCTTTGTAACGTCGAGTATCTTACCGTCTATGCCGGTTTCTGCCTTCAGAGAGTCGAGGTTTTCCTGTATCACATCCACAACAAAAGGTTTCGCCCCCGCGTTTTTCATATCCACGGCAAACTTCTTGCCCATTCCCCTGCCGCCACCAGTTATTAATACATTTTTCCCAGCTAAATCCATTACCTGTTACCTCCTTTGGTTGTATTTGTTGTAGTGATTTATCCACACAAGTATTTCTATTAGTATATAAGATGCCAATGATTTTGTCAAGGATGGCAGCTCATCTCAGATAAAAAAACCGTAATTTGCCGTCTACCTGCAAGATTTAACAGGCAAGAGGGATTCTGCGGCAGAAAATATTAATCTGCAGGCACAATTGGTAACCGTTCTCCCTCTATACTAAAGCTTGAGGAATCATGGGTGGAGGGATAGGGAGATAGTGTTTTCCCTGATATTGTTAAACCTTGTGGGCGGGGATAGTGTAAGAGATATAGAAACAATAGAGGGAGACGAAGGGGTATGCCGAATAATGAGACAGGCAT
>JADFXZ010000313.1:1133-2270 GCA_015233265.1 Nitrospirota bacterium | reverse complement strand
GCCGCTTAACACTATAGGGATGGGTTCTGTAATCTTTGGGATATGGTCAGATGATGTTATTACGTCCTGAATACTCCTTACGAGGTGGTTGATAAGGTCGTTATAATAGAGATGCATGGTCAGCTCCAGCTTGTTCTTAGGCAAGACGGAAAGGTCGAGCGACTCCTCTTTGATGACCTTTATCTTCGTGGCAGGTTCTCCAACTTCAAGGCTTGACATCTCATCGATATAATCGCCGCCCTTTTGAATACTATATGTTATGACAGGCACAGATAAATACGACAGACAGACATTACACATGCCCCCGCCCATGCTTACCCCTATGCCGGTGAAGTTCTCATCCGCCAGTTCGGACATCACTACAGCCAGTCCCTCGTTTATAGAGATAGGCGTGTAGCCAAGGGTCTCAAGGAACATCTTAATTATGGATTCGTGCCCGGTAATGATAACCTCTTTTTCTATCGGCTGCCCTGGGACACTGAAACATATTATCTCACCAAATTTCTTAGGCTTTTGAATCAGCGTGTTGATAATGGACTGTATAACGATAACCGCCTCATCCTCACGGGGACTCAGAAGGCCCTTCTCCATCGACTTTCTTGTGTTGGAGTTAAACATGTTGGCAAAGCCCTCGGCAGAGTAACCGATGATGTAGTAGCGCTTGTTGTGCTCGAAAAACATGACATTGTTTTGTGTGAGAATCTGTTTGGTGAATTTGGACTGTGGGATGGTGAAAAAGGCGTTGAGCTGCTTAATCATCTGTACCTTATTGCCCTTGTTCTGGGCCATGACTATATTGCTTGTACCGACGTCAAGCCCTACAGGCCCCCACGGGCTTTCCGGTTCGCCGCCGGATGCCTTTTCATGCGAAACAGTGGGCTTCTGGGCTGCCCTTACCGCCGATTCTATTTGTGCATCAGAAACACTCGATATTGACGATGGTTGCTCTACACGCGGGGCCTCGGCCCTTGGAGTCTCAGACAGCTTGTTTACACTTTGGGGCGGTGCGCTTTCTGCCGGCGGCGCCTCAATCTCAGTCAGTCTCAATTTTAACTTCTCTATCTCTTTTTGATAATCGCTTGCTTCGGCCATCTTAATCCTCCTTATTTAGCTATATCTATATGTATATCTTGCATT
>JADFXZ010000313.1:0-1104 GCA_015233265.1 Nitrospirota bacterium | reverse complement strand
TTATGCTACTTTAATGTGCTATAGATATTAATGCTATTTTATCTGTGTTGTCAAGTAAAATATTTAAAATGAAAGGCAATTTTGGCGGCAAATGCGGTGATTAAGCAAGAAAACGATATAAATGAGGTCGTAATACCAAGCGCTGCCGACCATGCCAACGCTGGCAGCTTCTCTCAGACTCCCCCAGAAGCTCCTAAGAAGGTGCCAAAAAAAGTACCAAAGAAGGTAATTGTCACTGGCCTGCCAAACAGCGGCAAGAGCCAGATATTTAACAATCTCACAGGGGAATACTCAATAGTCGCAAACTATCCCCTCTCCACCATATGCGTCAAACAGGGGCAATTCCGCTTGGGCGACGACAAGTACGAGGTATATGACACGCCCGGGCTTCACTGCCTGTTTATCCACTCCGAGGACGAACTCGTCGTGCGAGATCTGATATTTCAGGAATTGCCAGATGTCCTGCTCCTGTGTATTGATGCAAACCTGCTCAAACAATCCCTTGTTCTTTGTGCCGATCTGATGGAACTTAAAATCCCCATGGTAATAGCCATTAACGCTATAGATGAGACCGCAAAAAAGGGCATATGGATAGACTCAGACATGCTGTCTCAAATCACCGGAGTCCCCGTGGTTGAGTCCATCGCCATAAAGGGAATCGGAACTAACACGCTTAAAAACGCAATTGCAAAGGCGCGCGTGGGCAGCCTTTCAATTCACTACGGCGACATTATGGCAAGGGGTATCGCCACTGTTGAGGCACTTTTGCCTGATGCACTTCCATATAAACATAAAACAACTATTTTAGCGCTGCTTAACGACCCTTTTCTAGATAAATACCTTATAGAAAATTGCGCACAAGACCAGCTCCAGAAGATACACGCCGCGGTCAACGACATTCAGGAATACTTTAAAGGAAATCTTACAAGGACATTAAACCATAAACGCGCGCAGTGGGTTGACAGCGTCACTGAAAAGATAATCAAACGGCAGCTGGCGTTTGGGGGCAAGGTCTCGGAGACGATTGCTAGGATGTGCCGCTCCGTCGTATTCGGCCTGCCGATTCTGATGTGCATCATAGTAATCACATATTTTTTGGTTGTA
>JADFXZ010000312.1 GCA_015233265.1 Nitrospirota bacterium | reverse complement strand
CTTCTTTCGGGAAAAAAACAGGGACGTCGATTTGCTTGCCCAAGGTGATGCGCTGGTCAATTGCGGCCGGGCGCTGAAGGTCTGCCGCGGCCATCATCGGGCGTCTGCCCTGTGCCTTAAAGTGCCTTGCCAGCTTGGCGGAGGTAGTTGTCTTGCCGGAGCCGTGAAGGCCTATCATCATGATAACGGTAGGGGGATTGGGTGATAAGTGAATCTTTTCGTTTTCCTGCCCAAGTAGTACGACGAGCTCATCGTTGACTATTTTTATCACCTGCTGACCGGGTGTCAGGCTCTCGAGCACACCCTTGCCGAGGGATTTTTCTTTTACCTTGTCGACAAACCCTTTAACGACCTTAAAATTGACGTCAGCCTCAAGCAGGGCAAAGCGGATTTCCTTCATCGCCGCATCAATGTCCTCTTTTACCAGAACACCCTTGCCCTTTAACTTCTTAAATACGGACTCAAGTTTCTCGCTTAGCGAATTAAACACTTATACTATTAACTCCCGCATTTACTATTAGCTCCCGCATTATGAACCACCCTGAGACCGCTGACTCAGCCTAAGTGTGCCTCAATCTTTTCTTTGAGCTGATGTTTGGGCACTGCCCCCACAAGCTGGTCAATCTTCTCACCATTTCTAAAGAGCATCAGGGTAGGAATCCCCATAATCTTGTATTTGCTGGCCACATCAGGATTTTCGTCGGTATTGAGCTTGAGGACTTTAAGCCTGCCCGCGTATTCCTTAGCAATGTCTTCTACAATAGGGGCAACCATCCTGCACGGCCCGCACCATACGGCCCAAAAATCCACCAGCACCAACTCGCTAGTGCCAAGCACCTCGGCAGTCCAGTTCGCTGCCGTTGCATTCATTACGCCTTCTGCCATGACAAAACCTCCATATTATATTATTTCATTAAGAGCATTTTTATTGCACACAAACGATTATATGCGCTAACGCATTCTTTTGTCAATACCGCTTCCTCATTCCGCGCGGCAACCATTGACAGTATAACCTATATTCTGTTATTTTTACCATATGAAAAGATGCGTAATACTTCTGACGTGTGTTTTTATCTTTTCTTGTGCCGCTGCGGCATACGCCTTAGATGTAAAGGGGCTGCAGCCGCTTGCACCCCACGGCGTGTTTTCGACATTTTCGACCTCTACCAATCCGGCTGGCATATTTGCCACGCAATTCGAGCTGGAGCAGTCTATTGACCCCTCGTCTTATCAGCTGAACTCCTCTGTTTCGTTTGCAATAACGGACACTGCAGAGGCAAGCGCCACGATACCATATCTTCTGAAGACCGGAGAGTCGGGCTTTGAGGATGCCGCCATAGGGATTAAGGGTAGGTTTGTCGAAGAGGGGGAGATTACACCCTCTGTGGCTGCCCTTGTGGCAGGCTCAGTGCCCTCCGGCAGGGACGTCATAGCAACAGATGGACGAATTGGCGGCGGCCTGATTTTATCGAAGAAGATTGGCCCGTTTAAAACGCACGCAAATGCCCTGATCTATTCCCCGTTTAAACGCGATCTCAATGCCGAGGTAGATTTGATGCTTGGCGCCGAGCTTCAGGCGGCCAACAATCTCAGCGTTCTTACAGAGCTTCAAGCGAAAAAAAGCCATGATATAAATAAATTCGACTATTGGGATTGGAAGATTGGCTATAGGTTCAAACCGCTCGATTTTCTCTATACGACGCTTGCCGCGGGGTATGGTTTTAAGACGCGCTCTCCGGACTTGCATATCTTCCTGTCGTTTACTATCATATATCCGCCTGCCGGTAAGATATTAAAACACATCTACGAAGAGGAGAAGGAGTAGTCCGGTGTTTGACATTGGAATGCAGGAAATCGTCCTAATATTTGTAATTGCACTAATTGTGTACGGGCCTAAGGACCTGCCGGAGCTGGGCAGGAAGGTTGGAAGATATCTCGCCATGTTTAAGAGAATGGTCAACGACGTAAAGCGCCAGATGGACTCTGAACTCTATGAGCACAGCGACCCGATAAGAAAAGAAATGGAAAAGATAAACAGGGAGGCTATGGAGACTATCAAGCCCCCTATGCCGCCAGCACATGAGCACACGGCTGCTGAAAAAACGGCCACGAAGCATCCAGACGTACATGCCGTAAATACGGCACCGCCCACAGATAAAACCGTGACAGATGGCGGCGTGCCAGATATAAAATTAGATGGAAAATCAGATGGAAAATGATAGCAAGATGTCTCTTTTTGAGCACCTCGCTGAGCTTAGAAAGCGCATTATGATCTCCCTCGGTGTCG
>JADFXZ010000311.1 GCA_015233265.1 Nitrospirota bacterium | reverse complement strand
GTGGAACTAGGCACAGAGATTAAAAATACGCAAGAGGCCGGGGCAGATTACTTTCACATCGATGTCATGGACGGCCAGTTCGTACCTAATATAACAATAGGGTATTTTGTTGTCGCACAGGTGAAAAAGGCCGCAACACTGCCCCTTGATGTTCACCTGATGATTGAGCGCCCTGACAGATATGTAAAGAATTTTATCGACGCTGGATCAGATATCCTTACCGTCCACTATGAGGCGGACCGGCACCTAAACAGCACGGTCAACCTGATAAAATCCCTAGGGGCAAAGGCGGGCGTATCCATTAATCCCGCGACACCGGTTTCTGTACTTGAAGATATTATCTACGACACCGATCTAATCCTGTTAATGTCAGTAAATCCCGGCTTTGGCGGGCAGCGTTTTATCCCGCATTCGCTGGAGAAGATCGCCGCACTCAAGGCCATGATAACCAATAAAGGACTCTGCGGCAAGATAATCGAAGTCGATGGCGGCGTAACGCTTGACAATGTGACATCGGTTGCACGGGCAGGGGCAGATATGGTAGTCATGGGGTCAGCCTTTTATAATTCTAAGAACTATAAGGAGACCATTAAGGCCGTAAAGGGCAATACTGAAACAGGCAATGAACGCTAAGGTTTTGATAGAAAAGGCACACTACCAAAGCGGCAAATCCAACTACACGGAGTCGCTTAAGTTACTGCGGGCAGCACTGAAGGCGGTGCTTGCGGCCTCATCTTTTGATACGCGTCTCTATATCGAGTGCCTGAGCAGCACTGCCGACACGCAGCGAATGACGGGAAACTTTAAGGACGCCGTTGAAAACTACACAAAGGCCGCAGAGTCGGCTGCTGAGGCATCTATAGAGGAAGCCGCCCTTGACGCACGGCTTGGCCGCGCACTCTCACGCCGCGCCCTTGGAAACTGGCAGGACGCCATAGATGACATAACCCTGATACAGGCACGATATAAAGAGACAGGCGACAGCGCCGGGGAGGCCTTCAGCACATGGGCACTTGCCGGGACGCTTCGCATCAAGGGTGATATAAATGGTGCCATAGAGACATTTAAAGACTCAAAGGCGCGCTTCACAGCTCTGGGTGACACATCAGGCATTGGATACAGCCTGTGCGGTCTGGGCGGGGCATACCGCATGAAGGGCAGCTACGATGAATCGCTTCGCAGTTATAGTGATGCCGGGGAGATCTTCGCAAATATCAGTGACCGCTTCGGTGCGGCATATTCCCACTGCGGCATAGGCAACGCCCTGCGCATGAAGGGGCAGTTCGATGACGGGCTTGGGCATCTTTTAGCAGCGCTCAGTTTGTATTCAAAGATTGGCGACATTGTCAGCTCCGCCTATACGCTCTGGAGCATAGGGATGTTGAAGCTGATGGTTAGTGAGGTGGTCAACGCCAATAGCTATTTTCAGGCCGCTGACGCACGCTTTAAAAAGACACTGGATGTGCGCGGACGGGTTTACGCAGACATTGGCATTGCTCAGGTCAGGTACTTATACAAGCACATGGGGCAGTTCAAGCCGCCGCTTCTTCGGGCTATTGAAAATGCTCAACGCTATGCCTTTGCGCTTGAGGGCTGCCATGCCCTGAGACTCCGCTCTATTATGGAAGGTAGCCCTGCAGGCTGTTATGAAACGCTGGGGATTGCCGATTTAACCGAAATACATGGAAAGGCAATACCATTAAACATACCATGAGGATAATACTGTGGGCGTACTAAACATACCAAACACGCTGACGCTGCTGCGAATAGTGGCAATTCCGTTTTTTGCCACGACGCTGATTTATGGCAGATATGACATCGCACTAGTGGTATTTGTGCTGGCCTCCATTACCGACGCCCTCGATGGCCTGATTGCCCGTGTGACAAGAAAACAGACCAAACTGGGGCAGTTTCTTGACCCGCTGGCTGACAAGATACTGCTCATTACATCATTCATACTGTTTTCTATTTATGGATGGGTACCTACGTGGTTGACTATCTCCATAATAAGCCGCGACCTTATTGTGGTTGTCGGTTGGATGTTATTTTATCTGATACACCAGATGATTTTCATAAAACCAAGCATACTGGGGAAATCGGCCATAGCGGCACAGATGTTACTGCTTGCGTATATCTTATTGAAGATAAACTTTCGTACGCTTCTGCCAGACCCTGTAATCCTTGTTTGGCTTACAACTGTGTTAACGGTCGCATCCGGGCTGCACTATATTATAAAGGGGCTGATTGGCAAACCCGTCGGACACAGCCTGTCACCTGCGATGCACAACGCG
>JADFXZ010000310.1 GCA_015233265.1 Nitrospirota bacterium | reverse complement strand
AGCGCCGGGCAGCAACTTATATGTGCCGGGAGGCGGCAACGTCACCGATGCCAGAAACAGGCGGATTGCGCTGGAGCAGCAAAACCTCAAAGATCTGATTACGCGCCGAACGGAATATATGGCCTGTAAGGCGCTGTCCGGCGGCATAACGGTAATACAGGAAAACATCTCATTTAACGTGGACTTTCTCATGCCGAACGCTAATAAACCAACATTAACCGGCACGGACAAATGGACTGACGCCGGGTCAAATCCTCTCAAGAATATTCGCGCGTGGAAGAAGCTGATAAACCAACAGACCGGCCTTAACGCCGATATAGCCATCTGCGGGTCACAGACTGTCGATGCCCTGCTTGAAAACCAGAGGATACAGACGCTGCTGTGGAACCGGCGTATAGAGGTCGGCGATCTTGCTATAACAACTTCAAACTTTATCGGGACGCTTGGCGGCATTAAGGTATACGAATATTCCGCGATGTATGACGACGACTCCGGCACGCCTCAGTCCTTGATACCGGATAATGCCTTTGTCTTGGTGTCGCGCCAGGGGCGATTCACAACGCACTACGGCGCAATACTCGATTTACAGTCTGCCGTGCTGGGGCAGTATTTCTCAAAAATGTGGGAAGAGGACGACCCGTCCGTGTATTGGCTGTTAGCGGAATCCAGGCCGCTGCCGACGGTGCATCAGCCGGAGGCGGTAGTGTTTGCAACGGTGCTATAGCCATGGGCTACTGCGGCTCAGACGACATAGCAGCGTCTATCTCGCTGGCTAATACTATCCAGCTGACCGATGATGATGGCATCAAAGTTATCAACAGCGCGCGGCTCAATGCGGCCATAGCGGCGGCGGATGAGATAATAAACGGCTACTTGCGGGGCAGAAACACTGTCCCGCTTAACCCCGTACCGGGGCTGATACGCGGCATCTCGGTCGATATAACAACCTTCAAGCTATACGAACGGCGCTTTACAACTGAACTGCCGCAGAGCATTCAGCAGAGATATGACAATGCCGTAAAGCTGCTGCGTGAAATCCAGTCAGGGGCGGTGGTGCTTGATATTGCCGTTCCGGCCTCTCCGGCTTCCGGCTGTTTTACAGGCAATAAGACGGCGTCGGACAGGGAATTTTCTAAGGACGTTTTAAAAGGCTTTTAAGCGCATTTTTATGCAGGAAGCATAAGACTCCGTCTATGAAATATCAGGCGGAATTAACAAGAATTAACGCGGTTGTATGAGGGATAAACGGCATGGTTGACAACATAGCGGTAGAAGAGCTGATAGTTGAGAAATTAAAGGCATTGTCTCTGTTTCGGACGGTTGAAGGTCTGCAGGGCAGCCTCGATGAGATAGGGCCTTTGACCTTAGCGCTGCCCGCTGCGTATACGATTTACGCGGGCGCTAAAAGCAACACGGCAAGCTCTGGCAGCCGCGCGGTATTGAGCATGGTGAGTGCGGAGATAGAAGTTATTGTTATAGGTGAGAACCTGCGCGGACGAGGCGAGGCCTCGCTTGATGTAAGACGGTTATTACTTGCGGTGAGGCAGGCTCTTAACGGGATGTTGATTGAAGACCTGGGCGGTAACATCAAAGGCATGACGCTGACATGGCAAGAAGAGAATTTCCTGCATTTCGTCCGTCCGGGCGTCTGTGCATACGGACAGAAGTACCAGTTTATTTCACCGTGGGAGATGCAGAAGAGATGAAAAGGACAATCGCATTAATCATAATAGCGGCAATCGCCATATCGGCAATTGCCTTTGCCGAGAGCAAGACATTTACCCTGCTTGATAACGCAACAGTGGGTGCAGGGTCTGTCATCCAGATACCGTACAAGGTCTATAAGTTGTGGACATGTGAAGCAGCTATAAGCGGTCACCCCGACAATGCGACGATTGTGTTAGAGGGAAATATCAGCGGCGGCAGCTCGTTTGTGTCTATGACATACCCTCAGGATACACTAACCATTCCCTCATCTAATCTCACAGCTGGCATATATCTCTTTACCATATCGGACACGCAGGCAAAGGCAATCCGAGGACGGGTAGTGTCTATGTCAGGGGGAGTTAATCCCCGAATCTCGATGACATGTTTAGGGAGCGAATAATTATGAAAAAAATATTGCCTATTATATGCGTCTTGATCTTGACGGCATCGATAGCCTACGGGTGGCCACATTATGGCGGGGCAAGATCTACAGATACTCTCCGATATACTTGGGATAATATCTTAACAGACCATATAACCAGAGGAAGTAAACTCGTTTGGAGTCAGTCCTGGTTCAAACCCGACTT
>JADFXZ010000309.1 GCA_015233265.1 Nitrospirota bacterium | reverse complement strand
TTTACATTGAGTAAATCCCGAGAAATATGAGCTACTTGCTATCATATTAATCATCCTATAAATAAGCACCGCGTTACAAATATATATAATAATATTAACGAGATGATAACTCATGACATTAAGGCCGCCAAACCAATAGTTAACGGCAAACATTAAATAGCCAATATATCTGGATCTAAAAGCATATTCTCCATAGGAAATCAGGCGCAAATCGAAGAAATTGCTCAGATCTCTGATATACTTATTTTCTGCGATATTTTGAAAATTGTCAAACGAAAAGGGAACCCCAAACGTATTATGGCATGAAATAACCCCAAGTGTGCATATTAGGGTAATATGTATTAATTTTGCCGTATTACTATATTGATTTGAGTTTTCCACTGTTGCGCACCATGCGGCATCTTATTATCTATTGCATGAAGATATTATATCATAGACTATTCACTATGTGGTATCATTATCTTGTAGGGATGTGGTAGGATATGCATGGTGTACCGGTAGTGGCCGGCAAAATTATACGGGGGGATAAAATAGCGGAAAATGGCAATAACCGCAGCAGTGCTGACAATCAGTGACAAGGGGGCAGCCGGGCAGCGTCTGGACGAAGGCGGCCCTGCCGTTTGTGAATTACTCCGAGGCATAGGGGCAGAGGTGGTCTTCACCGAGATAATCCCAGACGAAAAAGGGCGAATAAAGGCAGCTCTAATTGCGATGAGCGAAAAGGTCGACCTTGTGATAACCACAGGAGGAACGGGGCTGTCTCCACGCGATGTGACGCCGGAGGCAACGCTTGAGGTGATAGACAAGGAAGTCCCCGGCATAGCTGAGACGATGCGAGCCGAGGGCCTTAGGGCAACACGCCGCTCCATGCTCTCAAGGGCGGTAGCGGGCATAAGGGGCAGCTCATTAATCATAAACCTGCCGGGAAGTCTAAAGGCAGTCAGGGAAACCCTTTCCGTAGTACTCGACATCCTGCCTCACGCAATAGAGAAAATCAAGGGCGAGACATCTGACTGTGGCCGGTAAAGAAAAGCAGGGGAAAAACAGAGTCACTCAAATAATCAGATGAGTGGGAGGTCAGGCCTTTCGTCACACGGCCTCAGAGATAAACACCCGGCAGTGCAGATAAAACGTAAACTCACTGCCATTGCTGTCAAATACTCCGTCAACCTCCCCGTATTTGGCCAGAATCACCTTGCCTGCCTCTGATAGCTGTTTATCGTCTATGCCATATCTTTCGGCAAAATCACGGGAGGTTACAGGCAGGGCCGGCATATCCTTGACAAGGGTCTCAGTAAAACCATTAGCGTCAAGCATATCGCTGAGTTGCTTTACAGACGGGAACCATTTATTCAATCCTGAGAGGTGAAAGAGTTCATTTACAACTGCCGCCTCATCAGTGGTTTCAAAACATATGCTTTGATGGATGAAACACTCCCCCGGGTGCATCTGCCGCCTGATATGCACGATGGCATTTCCTATGCCGCCGCTTCCAAAGTAATGCAGTACAAAGCGCATAAGAAATAACAGCCTGGTATTTATGTCGTTTTCTAATAGCAAATTCTGTCGCGTAACAGCTTCGAGGGGACAGTGAATTGTACATATTTGCCCGTCACAGCTTGCTGTTAATTGGGCGTCAGATGTGTCTATATTAATTAACCGGATTGAATGATTAATTAATTGGGTATTGAGCCTATCTGCAAGTTCTTTTAAAATAAAACCTGTTCCACCGCCAAGGTCTGCAATTGTAGACGGCGGTGACAGTGGATTAATGCGGCTCATGGCAGCCGAAATCAAATGGCCGGCCACTTCCTTATTCGAAAAATATCCTCCATGAATGCCATCCCACAGCTTGCCAAATATCTTACCGTGATTTTCGGAGTGATCGCTCATAAGCCGCTCCTTTCAACCCTACTTGTGTGATTGCGACATCTTTAAACCTGACTTCATGAGACAGACTGACTTCATGCTGACTCGGAAACCCCTATAGCGCAGATAAATATCCGTATAATCTGACTATGCACCCTCAGCCGCCGCATCCTTTTTCTTCCTGCCGCGCTTCTTCTTTTCAGTTGGCACATCCATAGATTTGTCCTTAGGCTTACGTCCTCTGCGTTTTACGACAGGCTCCTCCTGCAAAATGTTCATCGAGATAAGATAGCCCTTTAATGCCCTGTGTTCAACCATTAACGCATCTATCTCTTCCCTCTTCCCTGCAATCACACCATCAATTTCCTTATATCTCACCAGAGCCGCGTCTTTAAGTGTGCTTGAATCTGAACTCATCATTGTTGACCTCCA
>JADFXZ010000308.1:1099-2306 GCA_015233265.1 Nitrospirota bacterium | reverse complement strand
CAACCTTTCTTGTGCATTATCTCTAAATCGGCATGAAAACCAACCCCATCATGAAAACCATGGCCATCCCCTGTTAACAATACAGCTATTCCAGGGGTTCCATTATAGACAATAGTCTTCCTGAGCATATGTACTTGGAGGGCTTGGTCTACAGCTTGCTCTTTATTTGAATCTGAACCTCTTTCATATGTCTCAACCTTTATTCCCAATTGCTCCATTTTGTTCCAAACATGACGCAACTCTGGAGGAACATAGGTTGAGGGTTTTGGTTACTGGTGGGTGTGGTTTTCTGGGTTCACACGTCTGTGAGTTCTATGTCCGAATGGGCGCTGAGGTCATTTCCTATGACAATATGACAAAGCACGAGCTGTTGAGGACGGGTTTCGCCGCCGATGAGGCGCGCACGTATAATCTCGACTATCTCAAGGGATTAGGCGTGAAGATCGTTAAGGCCGATGTGCGAAACTTTGATGAACTGATTGACACAGCCGCTGGGTGTGACTATATTATTCACACGGCCGCACAACCGGCGATGACTATCAGCTGGGAAGACCCGCGTCTTGATATAATGACAAACGTCGTGGGCACGTTTAATTGCCTCGAGGCGGCAAGGAAATTAAAAATCCCCATCGCAAGCTGTGCCACTGTCCATGTGTATGGAAATAAAATAAACGAGACTCTCACAGAGGGCCAATTCAAATATGAACGAGACCCCATCTCTATCGCAGAGACGCACCCAACGCTTGATGGCACCCTTACGCCGCTTCACGCCTCTAAGGCCGCGGCAGATATTTATGTGCGCACGTACGTAGATACATACAAGACCGAGGCGGCCAGCTTTCGCCTGACGGGGATATATGGAACCAGACAATTTGGCGGCGAGGACCACGGCTGGGTGGCAAACTTCGCTATTCGCAGCATTCTCAGGCGTCCTATAACGATATTCGGCACAGGCAAACAGGTCAGAGACATTGTCTATGCAACTGACGTGTGTGAGGCGTTTCACGCGTTTTATAAGACCCGCCGTTGTGGCATCTATAACATCGGCGGGGGTGCAAAGACCGCGATTTCCCTTTTGAGATGTATTGAAATACTGTCAAAGATAGATGGACTTGCCCCTGAGGTGCTCTATGCCCCTGACAGGCACGGCGACCTTAGATACTTCATATGTGATATAGAAAAGGCGGCAACACAGCTTGGCTGGTCA
>JADFXZ010000308.1:519-962 GCA_015233265.1 Nitrospirota bacterium | reverse complement strand
GCAACACGCAACAAGTGCATGATTGCCATAGACGGCAGACCCGTCCTTAAGCATACCCTTGAGCGTGCCGTCAATGCCGGAGTTGATGAAGTCGTCCTCGTCGTTGGTTACAAGGCCGAGGAGATAATAAACGCCATTGGTAATAGGTATGCGGAGACACCCGTTAAGTATGTCATTCAATGGGAGCAAAAGGGCCTGGTTCACGCAATGGAATGCGCCGCGCAGACGATAGCTGGTTCGGATTTCATTCTTTTTCTGGGTGATGAGCTTATGGTAAACCCGCGTCACCGTCAGCAGATAGAGGAATTCAGCAGAGGCGGCGTGATTGCCCTTTGTGGTGTCCTGTGGGTTGACAACACAGAGTTGATAAAACGCACATACACGATGATTCAAGATGACAACGGGCGCATATACCGACTCGTGGAAAAACCCAGAAATCCATT
>JADFXZ010000308.1:0-394 GCA_015233265.1 Nitrospirota bacterium | reverse complement strand
ATTGACGACGGCAAGACGGTGAAATCCTTTATAGTGTGTGACCGGTATGCCAATATAAATTCGTTTGTGGATTTGAACGAGGCGGAGGGGTTTATCAAATGAGGGTCTTGCTGGTGCAGCCGTCGATGAATGTATACGGAGGGTCAGCCCTTGTCATAGTCAAGTTGGCCGAATACCTTGCCAATGCGGGGATTGAGCACGCCCTGCTGACAACAAACATCCTGCCCGATATAGAAAGAGACCTTAGTTATACCCCGATTTTTAAATCGTCTTATAAGAGTTCAAAGAACTGGCAGCTTGATGTGATCAAAGACATCGTGCTTTTAAATAACGGCGTAAGGCAGCGGGCAAAAAAATTTGACGTCATAAATATCCACAGCATCCCTGCTGAGTT
>JADFXZ010000113.1:4763-7225 GCA_015233265.1 Nitrospirota bacterium | reverse complement strand
TCACCCTGTCGAATCATCCTGAGCTTGTCGAAGGATTGCCGATTTATGGAGAAATAATATACAAAGGAGCATCCTTCGACAGGCTCAGGATGATTCTAATTTGCATGAACAATCTCCGGAATCTATTATGACACAGTCTGGAAAGCGGGAATCCAGTCCTCATGGCAAAAGTCAGTTCGCGTGGTTTGTCCAGCTCTTCAGTCTCTAAATTATATTCTTGTAGTGCCATAAATACTGTATCATTCACTATTCATAAAAGACTGGATTCCCGCTTTCGCGGCAATGACAGACAAAAAATACATAATGCGTTTGCCCTGTGTTTATCTTTTGAAACCTTGACAATGATTAAAACAGTTTTTTATTATACCTACTGGAGAATTGCTGATGGTGATAGCGATAGGATGTGACCATGCCGGTGTCGAACTTAAAGTTCAAATATGCGGGCTGTTAGAGCGCGAAGGCATTGAGGTGAAAGATGTCGGAACGCACAGCAAGGCATCTGTGGATTATCCAGATTACGGCGCTAAGGCAGCCGAGGCCGTCTCAAAGGGACTGGTTGACGCGGCGGTGCTGATTTGCGGCAGCGGCATAGGCATGTCGATAGTGGCAAATAAGTATAAAAACGTAAGGGCTGCCCTGTGCCACGATGTTTATACGGCGCAAATGAGCAGACAACACAACAATGCTAACGTACTGGTGATAGGCAGCAGGGTAGCAGCCGTGGAGTCTGCCGTTGAAATACTAAAGACATGGCTTCACACGAAATACGAAGGCGGCCGTCATGAAATCAGGCTGCAAAAAATCTCAAAAATAGAGGAATCCCTTGAATCCAAAACTTGAAACATTAAGACAGGCTGACCCGGATATATACGAAGCAATAATGGGAGAGTTGCGCAGAGAGCAAAATAAGCTGGTTCTCATAGCGTCGGAAAACTATGCCTCCCCAGCGGTGATGGAGGCCCAAGGCTCAGTATTTACAAATAAATACGCCGAAGGCTACCCAGGCAGGAGATACTACGGAGGCTGTGAATATGCTGACGTCATGGAATCCCTTGCGATAGAAAGGGCAAAGGGGATATTTAAGGCAGAACATGTCAATGTGCAGGCGCACTCAGGTTCTCAGGCAAACATGGCTGTGTTTTTCTCCGCACTTAAACCAGGAGATAAGATATTAGGCATGGACCTGCGCCACGGGGGGCACTTAACACACGGCGCGGCAGTGAATTTCTCCGGCATGATATACGAAAACGTATTTTACGGAGTTGATAAAGAGACAGGCTATATAAATTATGACCTTGTCAGACAAGAGGCTCTAAATCACATGCCAAAGATGATAGTGGCAGGGGCAAGTGCCTATTCGAGAATAATCGATTTTGAGAAATTTGCGGCCATAGCAGCCGAGGTCAAGGCACTCCTGTTAGTAGACATAGCACATATTGCCGGTTTGATAGCGGCTGGCCTTCATCCATCCCCGGTTGCATATGCGGACTTTGTCACATCATCAACGCATAAGACCCTCAGAGGCCCTCGCGGCGGTATGATCATGTGTAAGGACAAATACGCCAAATCTATAGACAAGGCAGTGTTTCCCGGCATACAGGGCGGACCATTGATGCACGTCATAGCGGCAAAGGCCGTGGCCTTTAAAGAGGTGCTTACCGATGGGTTTAAGGAGTATCAGGGGCAGATTATCAAAAATGCACAACGTCTCAGCAATGAGTTGATAAACCGGGGATATAAAATAATATCCGGCGGGACAGATACGCACTTGATGCTGGTTGACCTCAGGAGTAAAAACATAACCGGTAAAGAGGCCGAGGCTGCGCTGGACGCCGCAGACATCACAGTAAATAAGAACTCAATTCCGTATGACGATAAACCGGCAACTGTAACAAGCGGCATAAGGCTGGGCACACCGGCACTTACAACCCGCGGCTTTACACAAGAGGATATGGCAGTGGTGGCCGACATAATAGATAAAATCATTACAAACCCAGGCCACTGTGGCAACATCGATGACCAACGGCGGCGTGTGCGGCAGCTGTGCAAAGACAAGCCAGTCTATTAACATCATGGCAGCTAAATACCTGTTATTTGGCAGCGGCATGTTTGACATGAGCCAATGGTATCAGGTACAATAAGAAAGTGGAGATATTGGGGAGTCGTCTAATGGCAGGACAGCAGACTCTGGATTTGCCTGTAGGGGTTCGAGTCCTCTCTCCCCAGTTCAAAGGTCCCATCGTCTAGTGGCCCAGGACGTGGCCCTCTCAAGGCTGAAACACGGGTTCGACTCCCGTTGGGACCACCATCTAACAGCCGGATAGCTGGTGAGGCAGTGGGGTTTTTCTGGATTTTAGGTGCTGATCGTGTAAAGTCTGATTGGACTCAAGGGTAAGGCGATGCCAGACTAAAGGCCGGAGTGTTTTAGTGCCTCGGCGATATTGGGGTCATTTAGGGCAAGT
>JADFXZ010000113.1:0-4663 GCA_015233265.1 Nitrospirota bacterium | reverse complement strand
TAAATCTTCCATGTGTTGATTTGTAGCCCTCGTCGAATCTTCTATGCGTTGATTGAGGGCCTTTAAACCCTCATCAACGCGGACTTCAAGCCTGCTGAGCCTGTCCCTGTCCTGCTGGGTAAAAGATGTATCCTGCGCGGATGCCCATGAAGCACATATCGCAGACATCAGAAATATTAACATCGCCGAATAAACCTGCATTTTCATGAATTCACCACCCTCACTTACAATAATTGTATCATAACTCAGGCATGTCCGTCAATTTCATCATAACAACGAGTATGGATATTGCGCAAGTCAGAGTATGACAAGAAAACTCCTAATATCTTTTTATCTCTTCTGCTTAAATAGAGGGTTACGCCAAGGGGTAAGCCTCTAAAGGCCGGAGTGTTTTAGTGCCTCGGCGATATTGGGGTCATTTAGGGCAAGTTCTTTTAATGTTTTTTCCATCTTATCCGACCTCTCTTCGAGTTCAATGTTTTTTCTGACAACCGGGGCAATCGTGGTACGTCTGTCCCATAAGACAAAACCAACTAACGTAAGCATCCCGCTTATCAGCACATACATGAAACCGTATAAGTCGTTCAATCTATGATTAATAGCGTTAAAACCGTCTTCCATGCGTTGATTTGTAGCCCTCGTCGAATCTTCCATGCGTTGATTTGTAGCCTTTGTTAAATCTTCCATGTGTTGATTTGTAGCCCTCGTCGAATCTTCTATGCGTTGATTGGTAGCCTTTAAACCCTCTTCGACACGTGTCAGCCTGTCCCTGTCTTGCTGGGTGAAAGATGTCTCCTGCGCATACACCCATGACGGGAATATCGCAGACATCAGCAATATCAATATCGCCGCACGAACCTGCATTTTCATGAATTCACCACCCTCACTTACAATAATTATATCATAAATCAGGCACGTCCGTCAATTTCATGATAACAGCGATTAGGGTTGCAGCAAGGGGTAATGCTCTAAAGGCCGACGTGTTTTAGTGTCTCGGCGACAGTGGGGTCTTTTAGGGCAAGTTCCTTTAAGACCTTTTCCATTTTTACTCCTCTTTCTTCGAGTTCAATGCTTTTTCTGACAACCGGGGCAAGCGTGGTACGTCTGTCCCACAAGATAAAACCCACTAACGTAAGCATCCCGCTTATCAGCACAAGCATCAGCCCGTGAAGGTCGTTCATTCGGGTATTTAAGTCGTCCATCCGATGATTTAGTGCGTTAAAACCGTCGTCTATGCGTTGATTGGTAGTCTTTAAACCCTCTTCAACACGTGTTAGTCTATCCTCAACACGTGTTAACCTATCCTCAACACGGGATACCCTATCTTCAACCCTGTTTAGCCTGTCCCTGTCTTGCTGGGTGAAGGACGAGTTCTCCGCATACGCCCACATTGGGAACAATGCAAAAATCAGAAATATTAACACAGCCGCATGAACCTGCATTTTCATGAATTCACCGCCCTCACTTACAATAATTATACCACGCGGCAGGCCATTCGGTCAATATTACACCGGTCATCCTCAAATACAGAATCATCCTGAGCCTGTCGAAGGATGCCTTCGCACACGTCCACCTCGTCTATCAACGCCACTGCGGGCATTTCACGATATCAGAAATAACTATCAACAGAAACAACTAAAGAATTACACAGGATATATCATATATATTCATAACTAACTCAGATAATTTAATCTATATAACAAATAGTTGCTACATAATTAACTGTTATACTATTTTATATCTATGTTACCATTAGGTAACATAGCGCGTTTATTTGCGTTACTTTATTGTGACATAGATTACTATAAATTATTTCTTGATTACTATAAATTATTTCTTGACTACTAAATATTATTTATGCTATTAATATGTAAACAATATTTGAGGCGGAAGACCTGTATGTACTTCGTCTTTATAAACAAGTTTTGCTTACAAAAAGGCTGTTTCGGCCTTTATCGTGTGTATCTACGGGAGGACATACCATGAGAAGTATTTCTGAATTTTTCAAATCGTTCGAGTCAAATTTTTTCAAACCAAGGGGTAATACTATACTATACTATACTATACTATACTATACTATACTATACTAATCCTGCCCTTCGGTAGTTTAACGTCAACAGCATACGCAGAACCGGACACTATCGCCTCAGAAACAGTTCCATACACATTCACATCAGGTACAACCGCACAATCAAGCCAAGTAAACGCCAATTTCACATATCTCGCTAATAGATCGTGGTCGCTTTCGGGGAGTAATTTATATTATAGTGGCGGGGATGTTGGAATTGGAACAAGTAGTCCACAATCGCCGCTTCATATAGTAACGTCTAATGGTGTGGCAGATGGGGCGGGGATAACATTTTCAGATGCATCATCTACTAGGGTAGGCACTATAGGTATATGTGTTGATACTAGGTATCCATGTGTTTCCTTTGGGTTTGGAACTCAAACAAATAATCCTTTAGATTTTGGTGTAAATGGCGGAATTCACCGTTTTTCGTTCAACACAAGTGGTTATTTTGGAATTGATCTCAATTGGGATCAAACTTCTTATCCACTCCATATGAAAAGCGGTGCCTACGTCACCAGCGGCGGCGTCTGGACAAATGCCTCAAGCCGTGAATATAAGAAAGACATCAAGGCACTATCTTCAGAAGATGCGATGGTGGCGTTTAATCAACTTGAGCCGGTTTCGTTTAAATATAAGAACGATGACGAGCAGCATGTTGGATTCATTGCCGAAGATGTGCCGGATTTGGTTGCATCTGGTGATCGCAAGGGGCTTAGTTCTATGGATATGGTTGCCGTGCTGACTAAGGTTGTTCAGGAGCAGCAAAAGGCAATTGCTATGTTGTCGAAAGAGGTAAAATCGCTCAAGGCTAAAGTAAAAAACAACAAGACAGCAGCCCTTACGAAACAATCAAACTAAGGGGAACTCTAATGAAAAAATGGATATTCTTATGTATATTCATAATGCTGCCCTCATTTGTCTTTGCCGCAAGCAGCAACTGGGACTCTCTCGTGTGGGATTCAGACGTATGGGACGGCGGCGGCTCTACCGGCAGCTATACTTTAAGCGTAACTAAATCAGGCACCGGCACGGGTACGATAACCAGCAGCCCCGCGGGAATCAGCTGCGGCTCAACGTGTTCATCTTCGTATACCTCAGGCACATCAGTAACCCTGACGGCAGCGCCAGACAGCGGCTCTTCTCTTTCAAGCTGGTCTGGATGCGACTCATCGAGCGGGAATACTTGTACCGTAGCCATGACCGCCGCTAAAAGCGTCACCGCCGCGTTCGCACCTGGCTCATCTTGTGCATCGACATATACACTTGACTCGACAAGCGCGAATTATACATACAGCGGCGGCAGCGGAAGCGTCGGCGTTACATCGTCAAACCCGCTATGCTCATGGTCAGCGGCAGCCAACGTCAGCTGGATAATTATTACATCACCCGCCTCGGTTACAGGAAGCAATACAGTTCTGTACAGTGTTGCCGCAAATACCGGTTCGACATCACGCACAGGAACAATTTCTATTGCCGGTCAGACTTTTACCGTCAATCAGGATAGCCTGAACAACTTCACGCTTACCGTTACAAAGACTGGCTCAGGTTCGGGGACGGTTACGGCAAGCACAGGCGCTATCACATGGAGCGGCAATTCGGGCACGGGGTCATACACATCATGGGCGGCAGTTTATCTGACGGCAACAGCTGGTTCTGGTTCGACATTTGCGGGCTGGACAGGATGCGATACGACAAGCTCAGCCCTGTGTTATGTTGCGATGTCATCGGCAAAGCTTGTAACCGCCACGTTCAGTTCAAACAACTCAAGTGCCCGCACCCTTACGATAGTAAAATCAGGAACCGGCTCAGGCACTGTGACCGCCTCATCAGGCACTATCACATGGAGCGGCAACACCGGTGTTATCACAAACGCGGTCTCTCAGATAACCTTAACGGCAGTGCCAGGTTCAGGCTCGACGTTTAACGCATGGACTGGGTGTGATTCCCTTATTAACACGATGTGCGGCCTGACGATGAGTACTGACAAGACCGTTACCATTGACTTTAAGGGCGGCAAAAAACTCAGACAAAGCAAGTTCGACCTCGACGGCGACGGCAATACAGACATCCTCTGGCGCAATAAGGTCTACGGTTATAATGTGGCATGGCTGATGAACGGCACAACCGTCAAGGACGCGAAATACCTCGACACGGTCAATGACCCATCGTGGACGATTGCCGGCGCTGGGCACTTCAATCAGGATAATCAGACCGGTATCTTGTGGAGAAACCAAATGACCGGAGCTGCTGCCATATGGTATTACACCGGCACAGTAACGAGCGGCGGCGCTGCACTTGGTACAATATCGGACATAAATTGGGAAATCGTCTCAGCCGGAGATACGGACAGTGACAACAACACCGAAGTAATCTGGAGAAATAACACCAACGGGTATAACGCCAAGTGGAAAATCAAGAAGTCAACCGCTACTTCAATGGTACTTCTGCCAACATTCAGCGATTCAAACTGGGCAATCGCCGGTACGGGTGACTTTTACGGCGACGGCACGGTTGCGATTCTCTGGAGGCACAAACTCTACGGCTATAACGCCCTGTGGCACATGTCCGGCGACAGCGTAAGCAGCACAGAGT
>JADFXZ010000032.1 GCA_015233265.1 Nitrospirota bacterium | reverse complement strand
ATAAAGCCTTTCCGCACATACACAGCAGCTTATGATGAAATTATACCATAATCAAGACTAATATATTGAATGTCACCCCCCTTAGTCTCATGGGGCTTCGTTTGCAATGGAAGTTTCCCAAGTATACCTTTATCTCCGATACGGTTTATTGTTATAATATGCCTTAGTATAAACTTGTATACCGTAAATTATTCACTGAGGTAGTCAACCCTGAACAAGAAATACAGTCCGGCGCTGCGCCGCGTGTTGATATGCACTGTGGCTACATTGACAGTGGCAGTGGTGCTGTTGAGCCTTATCCTGTATGATGTTATAACATCCGCCAATGAGCGGGAGCGCACCAAGACTATGCTAGCGCTCAGAGACGTGATTGCCCGCCTGCATTCCGACACTATGCACGGGGTGGCAATGGGTTCAGCCCTCCTTATGGGGCTAAACGAACCCCTGATAAAAGATATGGCTAAGGAAAAGCTGCCGCGCGACGACCACGATACACTGCGCCGGATGGTAGCGGCTAAACGCCTGGCCTGCGCTGACGGTGTGTTCATAGTAAATGCCGCAGGCGTCATTGTTGCCCACGAGTCCGACACAAAGAACTCAACCGGCATGGACATATCACAGCGGTCATACTTTAAGCAGGCTATGCTCAATAAATCCAGCGTTTATCCCGCTATAAGCATAAGCACAGGCGACAAGGTTTTCTACACGGCAGCCCCAATACACGATGGGGAGACCATTAATACCCCTGTAATCGGCGCATTGACTGTGCGCAGCCCGGCAGACCCCATAATCATTAAACACTTGCAGATGCTCCCAGGTCAAGCGCTCCTGTTGTCTCCAGAGGGTATCGTCTTTGCCAGCACAGAAAGCCCATGGGTTTACGCCTCAGCAAGGCCTCTAACAAAGCAACACATGGAAGCAATAAGAAAAGAAAAACGCTATGGCAAAATTCTCGACAATAACCCGCCGGCGGTGCTGCCATTTAACATAGATAACTCATCGGCGGTAATCGACGGCAGGCGCTATGCCATCAGCCGGGAATTCTTCGATTGGAATGACATGGGAGGACTGTGGCAGATCGTAGTTTTTCAGGATGCCTCAAAGTGGGTGTCCAGTTTAGATATCGTAATCATCATAGTGATTGCCATAATTGGCAGCATGATTTTCGGATTTTTGCTCTACATAATACTCCGGCAGCGCTGGCATAAGAGGCAGGACAATATTCGTATAAGGAAACTCAGCAGCGCTATAGAGACCTCTCCAATTATGGTCATGATTACAAATTTAAATGGAACAATTGAATACGTAAACGAGGCGTTTGTTCAAACCACTGGCTACAGCATGGCCGAAGCTATTGGAAATAGACCGCAGATACTCAAAAGCGGCCTAACGCCAAATGAGACATATGGTCAACTCTGGGCAGCCCTTTTGGCAGGACGCTCATGGCAGGGTGAGTTCATAAACAGGTGCAAAGGGGGTGCCATTTGCACGGTGTTTTCGACAATCACGCCGCTTACCGATGAAGGCGGCACTGTTGTCAACTACGTATGCCTTCAGGAGGACATAACGGCACGAAAACAGCTTGATGAGGCGCTTGCCAAATCACAGCAGCGCCTGACACTGCTTGTTGAGAACTCGCCGCTTGCGGTTATCGAGTGGGACCTCGACAACAAAGTCGCCGCGTGGAACCCTGCGGCAGAGCGTATCTTTGGCTATACAAAAGAGGAGGCAATGGGAAGAACCGCGGCAGACTTCATAACCGCCGCAGATTTAGATACAGATGATACACAAGTTCAGCCGCTTATTGCCCACGACGGCAGCGTTATCAACACGAAGGACAATATAACTAAAGATGGAAGGCGTATCTCGTGCTTTTGGTATGACGTAACGCTCATAGATGAGGCAGGCCGAACAATCGGAGTAACCTCCCTTGTCGATGACTTCACCCATCGAAAAAATATGGTGCTTGAACTGAGGCAGCATGTGAAAGACCTCGAGCGCTTCAACAGATTGACCATTGACAGGGAAGAGCGTATGATTGCGCTAAAGCGGGAGATAAACAATTTATACGAGAAAATCGGTTTGACAACGAAGTATAAAATTGTAAGTTAACTAAACAAGGAGGACGTATGTTTAAAGAGGTAAGGACAGAACCAATGTTTGACTGGGGCATGATTGGAGATATCACCGAGGGCCGCCCGAATCTTGGCTCTACGATGGAAGTGGCAGTCTACAGGCTGATGCAGTTTACATTGAGAGACATACTGATTAAGAAATTCAGTCCCGCAATGGCAGACCAGATTTATTATGAAGCAGGTGAGCTGGCCGGGAAGGAATTCTGTAAGGCATTGATTAACAGGGGCAACAGCTTTGCTGAATTTATTAATGAGGTGCAGGTGCTGCTGTCTAAGCTGAAAATAGGGATACTGCGCGTAGAGAAGGCCGATATGGACAAGAGTGAATTCACGCTGACCGTTGCCGAGGACCTCGACTGCTCAGGGCTGCCGATGTCCGAGGAGACCATCTGCACGTATGACGAGGGATTTATTGCCGGTTTATTGCACGAATTTACCGGGACTAAATTTAAGGTAAAAGAGGTAGACTGCTGGTGTTCAGGCGACAGGGTCTGCCGGTTTGACGTAAAACCGGAGGCAAGTGCTTAACGTAAAAGAAGAAGACCTCGATAAGATATCTGAGGCCTTTTATCTTATCTTAAACGGCAAGAAACCGGAGCATATTGCCTTAGGCGGGGATTATCCAGACAACGAGATGACTCAGGCGGTGGGCTTTATCAATAAGTTCATCGCCGAGTATAACGATATTACCGACTCGATTTATTCCCTTGCCAGAGGGGACCTCAACTTTGAGCCGCCAAAAGGAAAGATGCGCATTACACATTCTCTGAAGAGCCTGCAGGCAAGCCTGAGAAATCTTACGTGGGTAACCCAGCAGATAGCCAAGGGGAATTTTACCCTCAGCGTTGACTTCATGGGGGAATTTTCGTCGGCCTTTAACAGTATGACAAGACAGCTTGAGACCTCCTTCGACGGACTGAAAGAGGCAGAGGAGACACTTCAGACACGGGTAAATGATATGGAGAGAATGCGCCTTTCAATGTTAAACATTATGGAGGACTTACAGGAGTCACGCAAGGAGGCCCTTGCGGCCTCAAAGGCCAAGGCCGATTTCCTTGCCAACATGAGCCACGAAATACGCACCCCAATGAATGCTATAATCGGCATGGCACACCTTGCCATGAAGACAGCACTAACGCCAAAGCAACGTGACTATATTGTGAAGATACAGCACGCCGGTCAACATCTGCTTGGTATAATTAATGACATTCTTGATTTCTCGAAGATAGAGGCCGGAAAGCTCGACGTAGAGTCGATTGAATTTGAACTGTCCCCTGTGCTTGACAACCTTTCAACACTCATCTCCGACAAGGCTGTGGCAAAGGGCCTCGAGTTAATATTTGACATAGACCCTCGTGTGCCCAATAACCTTATAGGCGACCCTCTTCGCATCGGGCAGATACTGATAAATTACGCCAACAATGCCGTCAAGTTCACCAAAGACGGCGAGATAGTAGTCAGGGGATTTATAGAAGATGATGACGAAGGCAGTTTACTGTTGCGTTTTGAGGTCAAAGACACTGGAATCGGGCTGACCGAGGAACAAAGAGGGAAACTCTTTCAGTCATTTCAGCAGGCAGACACCACAACCACACGCAAGTACGGAGGGACTGGGCTGGGCCTTGCAATCTCAAAAAGGCTTGCCACAATGATGGGCGGAGATGTCGGCGTAGAAAGCCAATTCGGCAAGGGCAGCACGTTTTGGTTTACGGCGCGGGTCATCAGGAGCAAGGCGCTCAAGCGTGATCTGACACTTGAGCCGCAGCTGCGCGGCAGCCGCGTACTGGTGACCGAAGACAACCAGCAAGCGCGGCAGATACTCAGCACTCAGCTGCGCTCTATGGGCTTCCAAGTGGAGGAGACATCATCTGGGCAGGACGCCATTGAGGCGGTAGCCCTGGCTGACACCAGTGGCGCCCCCTTTGTTGCCGCCTTTATCGACTGGCAGATGCCCGGGCTTGACGGCATAGAAACGGCGGCTCAAATTGCCGCCCTTAGCCTAAAACACAATGCCCCGCATATCATAATAGTAACCTCTCAGGCTGCCGAGGAGCTGCTTAGTAAGGCAGAGACAGCCGGCCTTCCCGTAATTGTCAAGCCAGTTAGTCAATCGACACTGTTTGATGCCGCTATTACGGCAATCAGGGGAAGCGGCGCCGCTGTCTCAAAAGTGCCGGACAGAGCAGCTTCTCTGCGCCAGAGTCTTGCCACTATTGCAGGTGCGCGGATACTGCTTGTCGAAGATAACGAGCTGAATCAGCAGGTGGCCCTGGAGCTCCTTTCAGATAGCGGTTTTATAACCGATCTGGCCGTAAACGGAGAGATTGCGCTGCACATGGCCGCAGGCAGCCACTATGACGCCATACTTATGGATATGCAGATGCCGGTCATGGATGGGATTACGGCAACGATAGAGCTGAGAAAACTGAAACAGTGCGCCAATGTGCCAATACTGGCAATGACGGCAAACGCGATGGCTGTAGATAGAGAGAAGTGTCTGCAAGCCGGTATGAACGACCATGTAGCCAAGCCCATCGACCCTGATACACTCTTTAGCCGCCTGATTAAGTGGATACCTCCGATTAATAGACCAGAGGCTGCAGCGCTGCAAAAAACGCTGAAACCTCAGGATGACGGCGCGCACGACATCCAGCTTGCCGCCTTGCGTGCTGTTGCCGGGCTTGATGTTAATACTGCCCTAAAGCGTGTGCTTGGCAAACCGGCCTCATATATATCGCTCCTGAAGAAATTCATATCTGGACAGAGCGATGCCGCACTACTTGTTAAAGAGGCCATCAGCGAAGGCCGCATAGATGACGCCGAGCGAGTTGCCCACACGGCTAAGGGAACGGCAGGAAACATCGGGGCAACGGTTGTACAGGAAAAGGCGGCAAGGCTTGAACATGCCATTGCACACCGTGCCGCACCGCAGGAGACTGAGTCAATACTTCAGGAATTCTCAGATACGCTTGCGGGGTTTCTCAGACAATTACACGCCGCCCTGCCGCCAGACAACATACAAACGCCATCAGGCCCAGTTGATATGGATGCACTAAATCACATTATATCGCGCCTGGAAGCACTGCTTTTAGATGACGACTCAGAGGCTGCAGACTTGTTTAAAGAATCGGCTGATATGCTTGATGCCGCCTTTGGCGACTCAGCCAGAGATATAGAGGCTGCCATAAAGAATTACGATTTTGAAAAGGCGCTTTCCGCTCTTGCCCGCTCGAAGGACGCCATTATAAATAACCCTTAACAATGGAGAGCTAACACATGGACGAACAAGTGCAAGCAATGACAAAAGAAGTGATTCTCGTAGTGGACGATACCCCTGACAATCTTACTCTGATGAGCGGTCTGCTCAAGGACACATATAAGGTCAAGGTGGCCAACTCAGGGGAGCGCGCGCTGAAGATAATCAACTCAGACTCTCCGCCAGACCTTGTATTGCTCGATATAATGATGCCAGAGATGGACGGCTACGAGGTACTAAGGAAAATGCGCGCAAACGAAACTACCGTGGATATACCGGTGATTTTCCTAACGGCAAAGGCCGAAGTCGAGGACGAGCAGAGGGGGCTGTCCCTTGGCGCTGTGGATTATATCACCAAGCCCGTGTCTCCTCCAATTGTGATGGCACGCGTAAAGAATCACCTCGAGCTGAAGGCTATGCGCGATTTTCTGAAGCAGAAGAACGAGTTCCTCGAACAGGAAGTAAAGCGCCGTACAGAGGAAATCACAGCCATACAGGATGTCACAATCCTTGCGCTGGGTTCACTTGCTGAGACAAGAGACTCCGACACGGGCAACCACATTCGCCGAACCCAGTACTACGTAGCCGCTTTAGCAAAACACCTCAGCACAAATCCCCGCTTCGGCTGGTTTCTCACCAATAAGAACATCGTTACGTTATTTAAGATTGCCGCCCTTCACGACATAGGCAAGGTGGGAATCCCTGATAATGTCCTGCTCAAGCCCGGCAAACTTGACAATGATGAGTATGCCATAATGAAGACACACACAACGCTTGGCAAGCAGGCAATAGAAGAGGCTGAAAAGCGCCTCGGCATCGAGGTGGAATTCCTAAAGTATGCAAAAGAGATAGCCTACTCGCATCATGAAAGATGGGACGGCGCGGGCTATCCCGAAGGACTCTCCGGCGATGATATCCCAATACCGGCAAGGCTTATGGCCGTTGCGGATGTCTATGACGCCCTAATCTGTAAGCGAGTCTATAAAACCCCGATGACGCACGAACAGGCAAAGAAGATCATTGTCGAAGGGAACTCCACACAGTTTGACCCGGATGTGGTAGATGCCTTCATAACGCTGGAGGAGACGTTTGTTAAGATAGCCAAACAGTTTACGGACGATAAGCTCTAACTCACCCTGCTGCCATGTATGGCGCAATTGCGCGATGCTGCGCAGGCATGGCACATAGGCAGAGTTGACCTTGTTGGGGCTTTTGCGCTATACTTCAGAGATATAGTAAGGAGGATTTTGTAGATGCCTATTTATGAATACCAGTGTACTGCGTGCGGCGCTGAACTTGAGCAGGTGCAGAAGATCACGGACGAGCCGCTTAAGGAGTGTCCCAGCTGTGGAGGGCAGCTGAAAAAACTCATATCCTCGACGACCTTTGTACTGAAGGGAACTGGATGGTACGTAACCGATTACGCATCCAAAGACAGACAAACCTCCATGGCATCGGAAAAACCTCAATCCGGTGACGAAAAATCTGACAAGAAACCGGAGCAGACCAGCTCTGAAACAGCAAGTTCTGAATCCAAGTCCGAGACAGTCAAACCTGAATCCACGACAAAAGAACCGGCAGGCGTTTAGACGCCCTGCCGGGGGCAGCCCAGTGCCACGCTGATTACAAAGTGGGTGTTATCCCTATCACATATAAATAATATTATATATATACCGCATTAGCTATTGACAACTCACAATTGCTTAATTTATCATATCAATATATTTTGATATAGGAGGTGCGGCATGGAAAAAGTGCTATTCGTATGTATCCACAACAGCGCTCGCAGCCAGATGGCCGAGGCACTGTTGAGAAGACTTGGGCAGGGGCGGTATGAGGCACACAGTGCGGGGCTTGAGCCGGGGGTGTTAAATCCCCTTGCCGTTGCAGCCCTTGCGGAGATAGGCATAGATATTTCGGCAAAGAAGACTCAAAGCGTAGAGTTCTGCATTAACTCAGGTGTCACATATGATTACGTTATAACCGTTTGCGACGGGGCAAGCGCAGAGCGATGCCCTGTGTTTCCCGGCGGGGGTAAGAGACTCCATTGGAGCTTTGATGACCCTTCGGGCTTTACCGGCACATATGAGGAGAAATTAGCTCATACGAGAAAGGTCAGAGACGATATTCAAAACACGATAGAGCAGTGGCTTCTGAAGCCATCCTGATCTGGGGGGCTGAGATGTTAGAGCTATTTCGGGCGCTGTCCGATGAGACAAGGCTGCGTATAATCAAGCTGCTTGAGCTGGGGCAGCTGTGCGTCTGTGATATAACGGCAGCCCTTGAGCTGAGCCAGCCAAAGGTCTCATTCCACCTGTCCATACTGAAGGAGGCGGGGCTGATCATGGACAGAAAGGAGGGCAAGTGGGTCTACTACAGCCTCAGTGCCGGCGATTTATTCACCAGATTTTTGATTATCTCTATATGCGAAAAACTCCCAAACGATGCCGACATGAAGCGGCTTGAGGACTCACGCAAAGCGAGGAAATGTTAATGAAAAAGAGACTTTCCGTACTGGATAGATACCTGACGTTGTGGATATTTCTGGCAATGGCCGCGGGGGTAGCAATTGGATATTTACAGCCGCACGTAAAAGATCTGGCAGCGTCGTGGCAGGTAGGCACGACATCAATACCCATAGCGCTGGGTCTTATACTGATGATGTACCCGCCGCTTGCCAAGGTAAAATATGAAGAACTGGGGCTGGTGTTTAAAAACAGGCGGGTGCTCTTGCTGTCATTAGTGCAGAACTGGGTTATTGGGCCTACTTTGATGTTCGCTCTGGCGATTGTCCTGCTGAGGGATATGCCTCACTACATGGTTGGTCTGATCATGATAGGCCTTGCCAGGTGCATTGCAATGGTAATCGTATGGAATGACCTTGCCGAGGGTGACCCTGAGTATGCCGCAGGGCTGACGGCGTTTAATTCGATATTTCAGATACTGTTTTACCCGCTCTATGCGTATATATTTATCACGGTGGCGCCGGGGTGGTTTGCTCTGAAGGGGGCGGTGGTTGACATATCGATAGTACAGATAGCAAAGAGCGTACTAATATACTTAGGGATACCGTTTGCCGGAGGATTTTTGACCAGATATATATGCTTACGCTTAAAGGGGGCGGCGTGGTATAGAGAGAAGTTTATGCCGAGAATCAGCCCGTTGACACTGGTATTTCTGCTTTTTACGATAGTGGTGATGTTCTCGCTCAAGGGGGATATGATCATGACGCTCCCTGTTGATGTGCTGCGAATAGCGCTGCCGCTTTTGATATATTTTGGCATAATGTTTTTCGTATCGTTCTATATGGGGATAAAAAATAAAATCCACTACGACAAGACGGCCTCGCTTTCGTTCACGGCGGCAAGCAATAATTTTGAATTAGCGATAGCGGTAGCGGTAGCGGTATTTGGGATAAACTCACCGGAGGCGTTTGCGGCTGTCATTGGCCCGCTTGTAGAAGTGCCGGTAATGATTGCGATGGTCAGCGTAGCGCTGGCGTTCAAAAGGAAATACTTCGCAGCTGACAGCGGTCACAAAACAATCGATTAACCAAGATTAAGGACATATGCGATGAGCTTAAATTGTTGGTGTTGACAGATATTACCAGTTAAATCTCCGGACTGTGGCCTTATATCCCAACCTGAGGGCGGCTCTGAAGTACATAGTACTGCCCGTTGGCATATGCACCCTCTATGTCTTGAGGGCTGCCGAAGGAGTTTTCTACTATGACGCCTATTTCTTTTATTTTGGACAAGAGGCTGACTCTAAATGCCTCGTCTGTCAGAAGCTGGCTCTTAGAATAATCAAGCGGCACGGTCTTTGGCTCTCTCAGGGTGACAGAATCGTAAAGCCCCGCACCGGCAAAGCCTGACAGGTCTTCAACGTTGGAGTCTGAACGAAATATTAGGCCGTCGGCGTATAGACCAAAGCTCTTGCCGGGATATGCGGCAACGTTTGGGATATTGCTGTCTTTCTTACACGTAAAACTCAGGGCGCGCCCCGGGTGGTTGCCTACAAGGGTCTCGCCAAGCCCCAACACTACCTCGGCAAATATCTCATCCTTAGCGCCGGTGACAGGGTTTACTGTGTGAATGACAAACGCATAGTCTGCCTTGACTATCTCCTGAATCAGCACGGCCATTGAAATGCCTTCGTGGGGATTTCCGGCGAAGTTATTAACGCGGCTCAGGTACGCCCGTTCATTCCACAGCGATGCCCAGACCTTCTTTATACACGCCTCAGCCCTCTGCCTCTGCGGGGCGGGATATGAAACCCCGATCTGTGACATCACAGCTTCTGAGACGGCCATAAAGTCATCAGGGATTATCAGCCCTTCAATTAAAGCGCGCAGCCTTGGCAGCGCCTCCGTAGTTACGTCTTTTTGAAGCCTGCGGTATTGGGCGTCTGCTTCCTGGTTGAGACTGAGGACTTTCTCCATTGCCCCAAATGGGATTACGACTGAAGGCGGAAGACTAATCCAGTCCGGCACTCTGCCTGCGAGTGCGGCAAGGTTGTTTGACTTGCCACCGGCAACACGGCGGTTGAACGCCTTAACAGATAGAGCAAACGCGGTGAAATTAAACGGCTCAGGCCTCAGGACATGTCGCGCGCCCTCTGAATCTTTTATTTCTGAGACAACAGGCGCCGGTATCTCATTAAAGGCAACTCCACCCGATTGGGTTATCGTCAGCGAGCAATAGCGCCCCGCAAGCGACTTTAGTGCGTCTAAGATAGTTGCATCATAACATGTGGCAAACAGCACATGGGCGTTTCTTGCCCTTACCGCCACATGAGACACTATATCTGTCATATCCGGCGATATTACCGCGGTCACCCCGCCCGGGATTTCCTCATCCCCGGCAACCTTGCCAGCAATGACAACCGTCGCAGTGTCAAAGCGCTTGTCCGCAATCTGATGGAGCGTATCAATTGACACAACCTTGCCGATGGCCGTAAATGGACTTATCACCTGCCACTGCCCAAGTTTATATTCCATTCTGAGAACCTGATTGAGGCGCCGCAGCAGCAGCGAAAGGACAAAGGGCGGCTGCCCACGAAGCAGCTCCTCAGTAAATAGATTAATCGTCCATTGGGCGGCGTTAAATGCCCTTCCCAGAAATTCGGCCTTCTCCTGAAATGTATCGTAATACCACTGCACAGCCCCACCAAGTATCCTCTCAAGCCGCTCCGTAACACTAATCACGTGCAGCACCCAGTCGGCAGCACCCTGAGCGGGAAGCAATCTCAGGTGCCCTACACATATGGCAATCTCCTCATCAGCGCCGCTGCCTGACAATGTAATGTTTTCAGCCGCCAAAATAACTAATTCGACAAGGGTTGACTTATCGAGGTGCTCACAACGCTCCGCGAGCAGGCGGATAAACTCGACAAGGGACAAATCAAGAAGCAGCATCTCACGCACCCTGTGCGTGTCTGCCTCAGAGTTAAGTTGTTGTCTGATTCTGCCTCGTACCCACGTTGCCGTTGCAAATAAATCCTTAATCTTGCCCGTGTCTCCGGCTTCTTTGTTTTGTCCTATAAAATGAAGCGCGTTTCTTATGTCGTTATCAAACAGGTGGGAAGAAGATCTTATGGCACGGTCGAGGTCGGTACAGCAGTGAACAGCCTTTAAGGTCTTGAGATAATTTTCAAAATCATGTATGAGTCCGTCCTTAATGTGATGGACGAAGTCTGGATCAGTACGAATCGGGCGCTCAAAGCTACGCAGGCGCTCCCGCGTAACCCCGCCCTGGTTTAATACATCATAGAACCTGCCAAGGTCACCGTTACTTCTGAGGAAGGCCAGGTATGCCTCGCATATTACCACATCGTCGGCGGTTGCGTTGTTGTGGAGCTTTTGGTGCCACTCTTCGAGGAAGTGCCCTGAGACCTCCTTTATCCTGTGGCGGTGCATGATCTGGAGGATCTCGTCTCTGATACGCTGCCCATCGCCGCCCGGCCCCATTGTCATCAGCATAAGCGGGATAAAGGGGCGCACCTGCGGGGTGTTGATATATATATTGGTGAGTTTTAGTGTCAGACGGTCCTCCGCATGGCTTAGCTCTCGCGGCTGCGTGTTGTAGTTTCTCTGCCAGTCAAGCTGCCTGATAGCTGAATAGCGCAGCCAGACAGTTAAAAGGGCAAAGCCCTCCGCCTCCGCGCCTATGCGCTCACAGATATTATAGCACAGATTAAACCTGTGCATAAGCGTCCATGAGTTGCCGCCCATCTCAGCGCTGATAATCTCATCGGCATATTGTCCGACTCTGTGGCCTGAGAACCGCGCAGATTGAGGCGCAATGGGGATATAGAAATTCTGCCCGCCGCACTTGAGCCATTGGCCGGATGAGGGCAGGTGTAAGACAAATGTAAAATAGGCGGGGGCGAATTCGGCTGGGATTTTAAGCTGAATATGCCCGATACCATCTGTAAAGTCAAAAGGAGAGTCTCCGGCGCTGCCGCTGATAACTGCACCGTCATGTGCTGAGACGTCAACTATTTCAGGCGGCGGCGAGAGCCATCGCCCTCCCCTGCTTGTTGCAACGCCCCAGTGAAGTATTACCGGAGGGGTTAGGCTTACGTATATCTCAAGGGCATAGCCGCCGCTGTCAGTATTTGTTACCGCGGCATAAAGGCGCTTGCCGCCATCAAATGTGTGCGTCAGCTCGGCAATACTGCCCGCAATTGCTGGAAATTGTACCGGTAATTCTGGAGGTAAGTCTGGGGAAAACGGCTTTTGAGCGTGTGAAGATTGTAGCTCAATCCGGTAGTTTTTCCCGTTATTGTTGTCCCAGCGTTTGTCAGTGGGGAAGAACAGGACAAACTCAATAGATGAAAACGGTATGTCGCCGCTGATAGCAAGTGTGACGGCGGCACTGAGCTGGTCTATGGAAGTAAATGGCGTCTGAAGTGCCGCAGCCCCAGCAGGTTTAGTGCCGGAGAGCCAAAATGACTCCGGCGGCTGCTGCCACTTCGTAGAATTTGCCGCACACACACCCCAGTGAAAGATACACTGCGGGAGTTTATCGCCGCGCGACGACCACAACTGCAAAGACCAAAGTCCGCCATCCATCTCTGAGACAGCAATCCTAAGTCCCCTTTTTAATTTTATATCATAATTTGGCGACATAGATATTCCCCGTGGTGATACTCGCAACCAAGGTCTCTGAGGCCGAAGAGGCGTCAGATTTTATCTTTGAATGATGGAGACAATCTTATTGTGATAAGCTATGACTGCATCACTGGCCTTGCCGGACATTGCCTTTTCCTTGTCTATAAGGGCGATAAGCTGCTGTCCATCGGATTCTATATGGTTGACAAGCTCATCTTTGTTGATATGCATCTGCTCAAGCCTGCCGATGAGGGTATTTACACCTGTAACGAAATCCCTGAGAAGAAAGACATCTTTATCACGCAGACTGAGACGTTTTTGCATATCCCCAGTGAGTATATCATCCATATCTTGTAAGAGCCGCTTAAACGGGCTTAAAATCCTGTACACAAAGAACATAATTAAAAATAACGCCGCAATCCCGTAACTCAGAAACACAACCGCAAAGGCAATGGCGCCCTGATAGGTCATAGCGGCATTGGCTTGCTGCATCGGGCCTGAGTATTTCTTCAAGATGATTGCAACGACAACGGCCAAAACAACAGTTATCCCTATGACTACCGCAATCAGGAGATTCAACCGGTTGGCAAAAACGGTGCGCTGCCGCTGAGGGGAAAAACCAATACCTGTCTTGTTGCCGCCTTGTCCTTCCATAGATAGTCCATTATACCATGAAAATTATGAAATGGCAAGAACAATAAATCAAGAACAATAAATGTTGCGGGGTTGCGGACAATTATTAATACCGCGTCTGATAAGAATCTATCACCGCCGTTTTACGTAGCAAAAACCCCTTAATAAAACCAAAAGGGTCTCCCTTTATTTCCTTAACGACTGTAACCGGCTGGCCCTTTATAATGTCGTTAAATTCCCTGATGACGCTACAAAAACTATATTTCATCACAATGTCCAATCCCGACATAAGCAGGTCAGCCCAAGCTGGTACTCTGATGAGATGGTCATAAATGAGGATTTCACCATCTGGCTTGATGACTCTGACGATTTCCTTAAACGCCTTTTGAGCGTCATGCACACAGGTGAGAAATAGATCAAGGATTGCCTTGTCGAATGTATTGTCAGGGAAGTCCATATGCTCGGCATCCATTACGTGCAGGGTGACTGCATGGTCTTTGTTCCGGAGCTTGTTTCTTGCAATGGCAAGCATTACCTCGCTGATATCAACGCCGTCAACTGAAACGCTGCTCGGCACATGCGGCAAGTCGTAACCGCTGCCAACGCCGGGGATAATCACCCTGTCACCCGGGGCAAAGCTGAGCATGGCGATTGCCTTTTTCCTCCAGCCCTTAAGAGGCAGCATCATCATTGGATAAAAAAATGGAATGAATGTATTGAAGGACAACTGCTTTAGGATATTTTTGAGTTGAAACCTCATGCTTGACACTAACATACGTCAAGCGAAAAATACAATCGGCCAGGGGTAAACGCACTATATGCGTATTGTTGTTACACTTGATCATGGCTAATGCAAGGAGTAGTATTAAATCGCACTTAATCTATCATTCCTGCAAAAGCAGGAATCCAGTTCTTATGCATAATGCAGTCAAAACGGATTATTTCAAGCTTTTATTTCTCTCATGTCGTTCTTGTAATAGCTTAATATCGATGTTATTTCCTGTTCTTAAAAGCATCGTTTCCTGCTTTTACAGGAATGACAGACAATAAATTCATAGTGCGTTTGCCCTGGACAAAGGCAACTTTGTCTTGACAAATGTGTCCACTGTATGGTATAACCAGAATCGCGGGTTGTAATCCGTCTCACTGCAAATCTAAAAAGGAGGTCTCAAAATATGAAGAGGGTTTTTTTGTTAAGTCTGTTTGCCTGTTTCTGCTTCAATGCGGTAGTTTCTGCGGCTCAGGACGAAATCATAGGTGAGGTTAAAAAGGTAAAAGGGACAGCCACCATCACTCAGGGCAGCGAGACCGCAAACGCGTCAGTTGGGACCAAAGTTTATAAAAAAGCAGTGTTAAAGACATCGAAGGATAGTTCTATGTCATTTACGTTAAAAGACAACACGGTGCTTTCTATGGGGCCTGACAGCGTGCTTTCCGTAGAATCGTTTGCCTTTGTTCCGCAGGATAAGAACCTGTCTTTGCTGGCTAAGATGAACAAGGGTTCGGCAACGTACAGCTCGGGCACCATTGGTAAGCTTGCGCCGGAAGCGGTGAAAATAGATACGCCTGATATGTCTATCGGCATCAGAGGAACTTATTTCCTCGTGAATGTCACTGAATGATAATTCTTTGCGATTAAGGAGAAAAAAGATATGCACAACATGTTGAGGGTAGTGTTTTTAAGGTATTTTAGATTGTCAATGTGCCTTGCCGTTGCGGCACTGTTAGCAAGTTGCGCGTCTGCTAAATCAGTAGTCGTTCTCATGCCGGATGACACAGATAAAGTGGGGGCTATAGAGGTCACTACAAAGGGCGGCAAGCAGGTGGTTGATAAGGCTGAGTTTGGCGTCACAATCATGGACGCGGCAAAACCGCCTACACAGCCAATGAAGGTAGAACAACCACAGATAAGAAAATTGTTTGGTGAGGCAATCGATGCTCGCCCTATGTTACCAAAGAGTTACCTGCTTTATTTTGTCAGTAACTCCGCTGATCTGACGCCTGAATCCTCGGCTGTTGTTCCGGCCATAATAAGCGACATTAAAAGCCGCCCCACTATCGATATAAGCATCATAGGCCACACAGATACGGTTGGCACGAAGGAATATAATTTTAAGCTATCTACGGAGCGCGCCGAGGCAGTCTATAAAATATTGGCAGCGGCAGGCTTGTCATCCAACGTGTCAAAGGATTCTGTTGACGTCAGGTCTCATGGCAAGGAGGACCTGTTAGTTAAAACCCCTGACAATGTTGACGAACCAAGAAACAGGCGCGTTGAGGTAGTGGTTCGATAGGACATTCGGCAAAATATAATTATAAACGCAGAGAAACCGCACAGTCAGTGATTGTCGGTGTCGTTATTACAGCGGCGATGATAGCACTGATTCTGATAAAGCCGCCTTTTTTAGAAATCATTGACAAGAAGATATATGATGTCATTCTAAGGACATTACCGGACAATCGGAAAAACGGTCTGCCAGTCATAGTAGATATTGATGAGTTAAGCCTGAAAAAATATGGTCAGTGGCCCTGGCCAAGATATAAGGTGGCTCGGCTCATCGAAGGCATCTCGGCGCTTGGGGCAGCCAGTGTTGGCATCGATATTTTCTTCTCTGAGCCTGACCGCACCTCCTTGTCGGTTATAAAAAAAGACTTAGAGGGTTTAAATATCAAATTAGATTATAGCGGCCTGCCAAAGGAATATGAAGATAACGATGCCATATTAGCAAAAGCACTTGCGGTGGGGCCTTTTGTTGGCTCTTATCAGTTTCTTTTTAGTATAGCGGGAGATGTGCCTGCCCAGTGCGTACTGCATCCACTGGAGGTGTTTTGGATATCGGATACGCCTGATACCAATCAAGGCAGTTTGCGTTTACAGCCAAGCGACGCTATTTGCAACCTGAGAGAGTTTGGCCTCGCTGTTAAGCACTCCGGATTTACGAACATCGATCCGGATTTGGATGGCGTCATACGCAGGGTGCCTCTTATCTTTAAGTACGGCGACAGTTATTATCCATCTTTTGCGATGGCCTTACTATTACAGGTAATATCGTCAAATCAGATATTTGTGCGTACCGGCAAGGCCGGCATCGAGTCTCTACGATTAGACAATGTTCAAATTCCATTGGATAGAAAAGGCAATATGCTCATACGCTACTATGCACATGGATCCCGTTTTAACGTCATTCCTGCTATCGATATAATGGAAGGACGTGCCGTGCGCAAAGACCTCGAAGGAAGGGCCGTAATAGTTGGGACAAGCGCCGCTGGTCTGAAGGACCTGCGAACAACACCTTTTAATCCAAAAACACCTGGATATGAAATACATGCCACTATAATCGAAAATATCCTCAGAGGGGATTTTATAAGCATTAATGCACGGGGCTGGATTGACATGACTCTGTATATACTGTGCGGACTGCTGTCAACTGCGGCTGTTTCAAGGCTGCGGGTAGCGCTCAGTACTGTGCTGATTTCAGCCGCATTGATTATTATTACGGGCACCTCGGTTTGGCTGATAAGAAACAATGCAATTTATTTTTCACCGTTTCCCCCTTCTCTTATTTTGCTGGTCAACGCCTCCTTTATCAATATCTTTAAGTTCAGATCCAAAGAAAAGCAGCTGATTAAAAGTATTTCTGACCTTGCCAGCACTCAGGAGGCCACAATTGAAGTAATGTCCAACGCCATAGAGATGAGAGATAATATGACCGGAGGGCATATTCTAAGAACGAAGGAGTATGTAAAGGTGCTTGCCCAGCATTTATGTCATAGGAAAGAGTTTGCAGTGGTTCTCGATAGCGAAACCATCGAGCTCATGTACAAATGCGCTCCACTGCATGATGTGGGAAAGATTGGCGTACCCGATAGAGTGCTTCTGAAAACAGATAAATTAAACGACGATGAGTTTGCACTGATGAGACAACATTCTGAACTAGGAAAGACGGTTATTGACAGTGCCATAAAAAAGGCAGGCGATATCCCCTTTCTGAAGATTTCCGGGGAGATGGCATACGCTCACCATGAGAAGTGGGACGGCAGCGGCTATCCCAATAAACTCTCGGGGACTGACATACCGCTGTCTGGCAGGATAATGGCGGTTGGTGATGTCTATGATGCACTTATAAGTAGCCGCGTGTATAAGCCCGGCTTTTCACATGAAAAGGCGGTAGCGATAATAACAGAAGGCAGGGGAAAGCATTTTGACCCCGATGTTGTCGACGCGTTTTTAGAAAAAGAAGATGACTTTAGAAGGATTGCCCTAAAGTTTGCTGACAGTCAAGAGGATGTGGAAAGGCTAAGCAAGCCCTTGCAGGGCAAACGCATTTGAAATTACTGGCAGAAATTACCAATACGTTGAGCCATGACTGATGCTTTCCTTGATTTCCGCTTTACCGTGAAAATCATCCTAAGCTAAGGCACAAAACCCCCCTTACCGTCT
>JADFXZ010000031.1 GCA_015233265.1 Nitrospirota bacterium | reverse complement strand
ATATGTTTCACAAGGGCCTGAACTACACGGGGTTTGACATCGCAGCTGGTGAAAATGTCGATGTCACAGGCGATGCCCACAGATTGTCCTCGCACTTTCCTGCTGATAAGTTCGACATTGTTTGTTCGTATTCCGTGTTTGAACACTTGCTGATGCCTTGGGTTGTTGCCGTAGAAATCAATAAAGTCTTGAAATCAGGCGGACTCGTAATGACTCAAACGCACCAGAGCTGGCCCGTACATGACGAGCCGTGGGATTATTTCAGGTTCAGTGAACACTCGTGGCACTCCATTTTTAATAAATACTCAGGGTTTGAAATCCTGCAATCAGGCATGGGTGAGAGATGCTTTGTCGTACCAAGTCTATGCGCAAGGCAATTCTATGACTTGGAACACCAGTTAGGATATATGAGTTCGGTATGCCTTGCACAGAAAATATCTGATACGCCCCTGAAATGGGACGCAAACCCAGATGAAATCATTAAGACAGTTTATCCGGCCTGATTGTCCGTTACTTTTTGGCCGGCTGAGGAACAAGGCAATTTTATTATTTAGATCAAATCTTTTATTTACAATTAGTAATTCGGGTGTATTGACAATAAAACTTGACTTTTGTTAATGTACGTGCGTGTATCTATAGAAAAGGCAGGAGAACACGTTGCTGGTAAATGGCGAGGCAGTGATATGCAAGTTAGTCCCAAAGGTTGAGCGCTACGAGACGACAGTGTCTTCCGTAGAAGGGGATATTATAGTGTTAGGATCTGACAGCGTAATAGCCGAGCATTTAAGAAAAGGGCAGCATGTGACGGTATCGACTGATTCCGTGGATTACTTCACAGAGGTCGCGCTTGTTGAGGGTTCTGAGGTGCGGCTACGGCTGCTTGGCACTGAGCAGCGCGATTTTTTCCGGGTGGATGACAGCCTGTCGATAGTTGTAAAGAAGATCAATGGGAAATCTACTGCCAGGAAATCTAAGATTATCTCGGAATTTGGCAAAGAGATGTCGAATTTAAGGAGCTATAGCGTAGACATTCCGGACGAGACAGTCTCTCCGGTGCTTTGGAAGATGCTCCTTGACATCGATATGAAGCTTGGCTTGGTGCTGGACAAGCTGTCGCTGCAAAAGGAGGGGCTGGTGGACGCCGAAGAAAAGGATGTCAACATAAGTGCCTCCGGTATACGCCTTGCGTGCCGCACTCAATTTGTGAAAGGTGATTTAGTCGAGGTAAAGATGCTGCTTCCGTCTTCCCCGCCGGTTGGGCTGGTAGTTTATGGGCATGTTGTTATGACGGCATGTCTTTCAAACGGTGATTGCGAGGTCTCTATTAATTTCACAAATGTCGAGGAAGATGTTAGGGATGAGATAATTCGATATACGCTGAACAGGCAGCGTGAGATAATGAGAAAACAACGGGATCTGGTCTACAAGGACAAAGGGGCTTAATGCCAATAAGAATATGGAGCATCTTAATGAAAGAAACCAAAAATGATAATACGGTGGTGAGAATCTGAAATGACAGTAATAGTGGGTATGCTCATGGTCATAGGGGCTATTTTAGGTGGGTTTTTGATTGAGCACGGGAATGTTGCAACGCTGTTAAATCCCCCTGAGCTGCTGATAATATTCGGGGCGGCGTCCGGCTCATTGGTAGTAGGGTCACCAATGAAGGTGGTTAAGGGTGTGTTATCGAGCCTGTCATCTATAACGAAAGAGGCCGGGGCTACTAAAAAAGAATATTTGGAGATGTTGGCACTACTGTTTATTGTATTTTCCAAGGTGAGAAAAGAGGGCCTGATATCTATAGAGAATGATGTGGAAGAGCCGGAGAAAAGCCCATTGTTCTCAAAGTATAAGAGCGTTATATCGAACCATCACGCGATGCGCTTTATCTGCGATAATTTAAAGGTCATAATAACGACCAATATGCCGCCACATGAGTTGGCGGACTTGCTGGACATAGACATTGAGGCCAACGCACATGAGGAGATGCTGCCGGTGACTGCAATTCAGAAGATGGGTGATGCCTTGCCCGGGTTTGGTATAGTGGCGGCGGTGCTTGGTGTTGTTCTGACGATGGAGAAAATTGCAGAGCCGCCCACAGTATTGGGACACAGCATCGGATCTGCCCTTGTGGGTACTTTTTTGGGCATTTTATTGTGTTATGGATTTGTAGGGCCGATAGCGGCGAATCTTGAAGTAAAGGTCAAAGAAGGTGAAATTATGTTTTACGTAATCAAGACTGCATTGGTGGCCTTTGTTGGCGGGGCAGCGCCGCAGATAGCGGTAGAGTCTGGCAGGAGGGCAATCCCAGGGCTGGATAGGCCGACATTTTCGGAACTTGAGTCCGCGGTTAGAAAATAATCTGGACATAATCAGGCCATGAAAGGTCAAAACATAATCATAAAGAAAAAGAAGAAGGGTGGGCACGGCGGCGCACACGGCGGCTCGTGGAAGGTAGCGTATGCGGATTTTGTTACGGCAATGATGGCGTTTTTCCTCCTGATGTGGCTGCTTAATATGACCTCTCCGACAAAAAAGTTGCAGCTTTCGACGTATTTTAAAAATGTGAGCATGTTTGACGCCCTATCGATGAACTTTGTAGGAAAGGGTAAAGATGTAGTTGACTCAACTGTCACCAAGTATCCAAAGGACGACATAACTGATACTATAGAAGGCGCCTCATCGGATGGCCCAGGCGCGGCAGACGGGACGGCGGCCCTTGAAAAGCTCAAGGAAAAGTTGTTAAAACAGTTAGAAAAGGTCGAAGAGAAGCTCAAGGACTCCGCACCTGCGGACTTGGAGAAGCTGGAGAAAATGAGGCAGAGCCTTCAAAAAGAACTCAAAGATGTTGAAGAGAAAATAAAAGAGGCTGCCTCGATAGGCGCTGAGCAGTTCAAAGAGAAGCTGAAAAAAGATATAGGCGAGAATCTGAAAAAAGAAATAGGCGAAAGGAATTCCGAACTGAAAGACCAGGTGCTGATAGATGTAGTGGAGGGCGGTATAAGAATATCTCTGATTGACAAGACTGGAAAACCTATGTTCGCCCTCGGCAGCCCTGAGCTGATGTTAGATGCAAAGAGGCTGCTCCATATAATCGCCACAGACATTAAGACGCTCAAAAACGTAAAGCTCTCGATAGAGGGCCACACTGACGCCCTTGTGTATTCGTCAAGCAGGTATACGAACTGGGAACTCTCTACGGACAGGGCATCGGCTGCCCGAAAGGAACTTGAGGCTGACGGTATCAGCCCGGATGATTTGTCAAGAGTGGCTGGATTTGCCGCAACACAGCCGCTGATAAAAGAAAATCCCAATGACCCGAGAAACCGTAGAATAACTATTCTCGTATACTCGACCAATCCTGCCAATCTGGAGGCTGATATAATGAAGAAGAATTTAACTACTGAAAGTGTTAATAAGGAGGGTAATAGATGAAGGGGCAGGCAGAGGTTACACTTCAGGATGGAATAATCACAGCTGTATATACTGGTGAAATGGATATGGACTTAGTGAAACAGGCCGCCGCAGGCATAGAAAACCTGCTCAAAGAATCCCAGAGCACGAGAATACTCTATAACACGTTAAACATGGAGACCCCCTCGATGAAGCTTGCGATGGAGATGAAAGCGTTTGACGCAAAGATAAGGGATAAGATTCAAAAAAGTGCAACTGTAGTGCCAGGTGCCACAACGGCCTTTTTTGCCTCGATAGCCTTTATACTGTCAAAAAACCACAAGGTGTTTCATAATGACCTTGAAGCAGCACTTTCATGGCTGAGGTACTGACCTATAGCAGCCTTTATCTGTGTAAAGCCTCGTGAAGTTCGGTTAAATCATGGATTTTAATGCAGTTGACGCCGCTAAATACGTCGAGGTCACCCCTGATTCTGGCGATAAACTGGACTTGATTTAGAGTTGCGGCCTTGTAGTCGCTCATGGCATCGCCGACATAGACGGCCTCTGCGGGGTTGATGGCGAATGTGTCTAGGATTTCCGCAACGATTGCCTGCTTTTTTTTCGGGGCGCCGAGGACTAATTTAAAATACGCACTCATGCCTCTTTGCCGTATGATTTCCTCTATCTCTGCCTGCGGCGTGGCAGTAGAGACAAAACACTGATAATCACGTATGGCGAAGTTTGCGAGAAACTCCCGGGCACCCTTTACAAACGGCGCATTTGTTACCTCATCGACGACAAGGGCGGCAAAGTCGGCGCATAACTTATCGAAGCGCTCATCAGGCAGCGGCTTGCCTAAGATATGAGCGTAAATATATCGAAACTTATCGAATCGCGACACCCCGGCGTTTTGCAGGTGATACTCAACGACCTTTGCCATCACATCAGCGCCCTCCGCCTCAAAGACCCGGGCAAACGCCCGCGTCTTTATATCTACGGATTCAACCAGCACACCGTCAAAATCAAATATAATAGAATTAATCATCAAATTGCCCTATAATCGTACACGGGGCGCTGTCAAGCCCTGATATACGCAGAGGCAGCACGACGACTTCCCTCAAAGCGTCAAGCGTCATCGATAAGTCCATGTCCTCAACAAGTAAAATCGGGCTGCCCTGTCCCTCAGGGTCTAAGAATGCCCTGTGCGTAAGCCTTCCCAGCGTTCTGTCGGTATACGGAGATACAGAAATCCAGTCAAGCCCCACCGCCCTCAGCCGCGGGAACTTGCTCCTTAGAGAAAACCCAACGGCGGGATCGATACCCGGGTTTTCTTTTACATAGACATCCTCGTGCCTGCAACTGCACCAGCCGGATTGTATTAAGAGCATGTCTGCCTGCAGGCTTATTTCGGGAAGCGCACTTATCACCTCAGACGGCTTTAGCTCAACCTGTATTACCTGTGGATTTTTAAAAAACCAGAACTCGGCTGGATATTCAGAGACTCTTATTCCGTGTTCAAAGAAATGATTAGGGGCGTCAACGTGAGTGCCCCAGTGGTTTTCCATCGTAAATGAAGAGACATTTGCCGAGTCGCCGCCCTCTATGGATTTAAGCCTCTCTATGGCGATAGATTTATGACCGCCGTAAACCGGGTTTAGATCATCTGAAAGCGTGTGGCAGAGGAATTCATATCTCATGTTTTATCTCAAGCGAATTGTACAAGTCATGTATGGTCTCAAGTATGCCCTGCCCAAGGTCGACATAGGTGTGCGATGTCAGGCGCCTGCCGGTTTTCGGGGCAAAGGTGTAGGGCGTGATCTCGTAGTGCAGGTTGGTGTTGGCTGGAAGGAATTCGATTTCAATCTTATTTTCGAACATCTCTTTTATCATGAAAAGCAGATCTTTTATTCTCATCTTTTGGTAGCCGGTTATTATTATGTGCTGATTTATAAACTCCTGCCCAAGAATCTCTACAGAGCCTCTTGCCGCGTCATGGATATGGATATACTCTCTGAGTTCTTCGCCGTCGCCGTAGCGGGTAATCTTTCCTTCTTTAAGGGCCTGTGTTAACATTGTATAGATGATGTTTCTGTTGTCAGCACGCGGGCCGTAAAGTGATCCAAAGCGAAGTATTGTATAAGGCAGCCCAAATAGCTCCCGGTAGTTTTCGATTAACAGCTCACAGGCCTGTTTGGTGCTTCTGTATATGGAGCCAGCCTTGGAGTAAACGTACAGGGAACTGGCAAAGACAAAGCGCTTGACTTTTGCCTTTGCGCAGGCCTCCAGTATTATTGTATTTCCAATGATGTTGCATCGGACTCCTTGAAGGGGGTTGGCGCTTGCCTCGTCTATATCAGCAATGCCTGCAAAGTTATAGACATAATCACAGCCTTCGACTACTGAGCTAACGGCCTGCTCATCAAGAATATCGCCTATGACCATTTGCTGGGCGCCGCTTAGATAGGGGGATTGCCTAATATCGAAAACAATAACATCATAGCCTGCGGCATCGAGGCAGTCTGCCACATGGCTTCCCATAAAACCTGCGCCGCCAAATACTGCAACCCTGCCCAGATCAGGCATTTCTCAAACCTCTTAAGAGGTTATCAGTAGAGAGCCGCTCCATTTCAACACGCGATTCAACGGCGTATGAGCCTATGTGGGGGGTGACAATGGTATTTTTCAACTCCCTGAGCCTGCCGTCATAGGGTTCGCGCTCGAATACATCAATGGCCGCGCCGCTTAAATGACCGCCTTTTAATGCCTCGTAGAGCGCCGCCTCATCGAGCGTCCCGCCGCGTGCAACATTTATAAGCCAGCTGCCTGCTTTCATTCGGGCAATCTCTGCTGCCCCCAGTATAATATCCTTTGAGGAGACATGAATTACAATAATATCCGCAAAGTGCAGCAGCTCAGTGAGGGATAATTTCTGTATATCACAGGAGTGTTTGTCAGCATCGACAAACGGGTCAGTAAATGCTACGGCACATCCTAAGGAGCGCAGCAAAGAGGCCGATGCCCGCCCAATCCTTCCAAATCCTATGATGCCCGCGCGTTTACCGAATAGCAGATTGCCCATGAGTTTCTCCCACCTGCCTGCCCTGATAGCGCAGTCCATCTCGTTTATCTTTCTCAGCAGATTTAATATCAGCCCAACGGTTAATTCAGCCACAGCGCGCGTAGGTGCATCAGGGGTATTAAATACCGCAATTCCAAGCCGCCTTGCCGCCTGCATATCGATATTATCAAGCCCTGTGCCGCATCTCGATATAACGCGTAAGCCGGGCAGGGATTCAAGCACCTCAGCACTGAGGGCTTCAGTCCCCGCGATAATCCCAACGCACCCGCCGCAGACCTCTACAGTCTCTTCTTTTTTTAATTTTCTGCCGTAGTGGTTAAGGACAATGTCAAACTCAGCGCGCAACGACTCTACCGGCCCGTCATCAAACTTGCCGAAGGAGCTTGTCGTTATAGCAATCTTTGCCTTTTTCAAATCTGATTCTTTTTCAAGTCAAAACTCAGCTGCCGCATCACACACGTTGTCTATAGTATCACATTAAGTGCGAAAATATCTATGAATCGCCCAGGGCAAATTTGATCTGTATTGAGCACAGGCGGCAGATGCTGAGTTATTTGACATAGGCAAGTAGTCATAAATATACGGATGTTAAGCCTGATACTGAGTTGCTGACACTGGGATTAAATCACGTCTATCTTTGAACAATGTCTTTTCAAGCGTCTTAGTATAATAAGGTGATTTTTTCAGATTTTCAATTATCTTAGTCTCTGTGAACGGCCTTATTTCAAGCTTAGTTTTTGCTTGAAATTTACGAGTTGGCATTTTATGAGGTCTTGACGACAGAATACCGCGTGACCCGTGAGACCCTGAAAGAAATGTAAAAATAATTTCTGATAGTTTATCTATTAGCCATGAAGACTCATCTACATCAAGAACGGCTGGAACTTCATCGAACGAATCTAATACAATAAAGAAATAACCCGCATCAAACAATCGTTCAAAATATAACTCCGTAAATTCCTTAGCAAAATAATCTCCGCTGTCTCTCAAGGTCTGTTTAACAAATTCATGTAATTGGTCAACAGTTGGCGGATTTGTTTTGCTCCAGCTTTCTTTTAGTGCCCATTCCCTCATATTTATATAAATAGGAATATGTCCGGTTTTATGAACCTCTTTTAATTGCAATAATTCCTTGCATAATTGCCTAAGCGCCACGCTTTTACCAGAACCAGGGTCCCCTATTAATAAAAATACTTTAGTTTTTTTATCTTGACGCACGGCTTTTATAAGCTCCATTATTTTTTTTCGCTTACCGATGCCGTGGTCAACCTCAACTTCAGCATCTATTGGAGTGAAAAAATGGTCGCTCCAATTTGTTTCAATATCAATCGTACGAAGTTGTACGCTTAGCAGGTCACAAAAGGAATCGCGTTTTTGTTTAAAATCCCGTCCAGGAATGTCGTCATCGATAGGTTCTGATTTATTTTCACGTGCTAAATAGATTAATAGTGGTACTACAAACAGCATAATTATAAAGAATACGAGCTTATGATCAATTATGAAATCATAATATGGTATTTTCTTTAAAATAGTATCCATCGCCTGTAAAGTACTATCACCAATATATTTTCTAACAACAGGTATGTTCATAGATGGTAAGACAATAAACAATAGAATTGAGATATATAAAATCCATCTAATCATCTTTCTGATAGATGTCATAATATCTTTTTTTGGCAGCCAAATACTATTATTACGAATTACCACTACTAATAATAAGATTATCGCTATGGCTATTAAGATAGTGTAATGTCCTTCTATGAAATCTACGAAATTTCCAACTATCAAACCTAAGTATCCTCCTGCGTAGCATGGCTACGCGAATTGTCACTGCATATATGCTGCAAATTCAGTGCCAGCCTATATGATAGTCGTAAGTGATTGTATAATAAAGATATTGTGATTATTCATCGCGCGGTGTGTGGCTATTTTATGGTAGTTGTCTCCATACTATAGGTATTTCACTACCTATATGTATTAAGGCAGCCGCACACTCGACGGCCTTGACCTTTTCGTTTGTTTGCATTCTGGACACGAATGAACCTAAAGATGGCAGTTATAAACAGCAAAGAGAAGCTTACAGCCTCGTATTATAAAGAAATTCAGCCTCTGCGGAGCAGTACTTTTTGCCTACCTTTAGGTGAGTGCTTTTTCTCTCAAAAGCCTGATAATACCTCAGCTTATCTAAGTGAACTGCTTTTTTTTTTAGGATTAAGGGCTGAATTAAGGGAACACAATACTCGTTGCCTCACATAAAAATGTAAACGAAAGATATCCGTTTCCCCATATTAACTTTACATGGAACAGTCCTTATTTTTCAATGGTGTTGTATTTTTAGCTATATGTGTCGTTGGCTGCCGTTTCAGTTCTTCTGTTCTACAAAACAATTGTCATTCTTACGATATGCCCTCGTGCGGGTAAAGGTTATTTCGTTGTCTTTACAATAATTGACAAGGTGCTCGTTTATGAACTCACCACCATTGTCAGAGTCTATGCCAAGCAGCACAAATGCAAGACGTTGTTATATTTCCATAAGAGCTTCAAACACCCATACCCTTGCTTTGTTTTTCACCGCATGGGTTTCTGTCCAAGTGGTCGAGATATCCGTAAGATCAAGGGTTTGAGCAAACTCACCCATTAGGTCTCCACCAATATGTCCCACAAGGTCTATCTCGACAAAGCCAGGCCTGCAGTCATCCCACTCTGAGAAGGTTCTTATTGGTATTTGGTGCTTTAAAAGACTACTAAGCTTGGTGTTTGAACGGCCTTTTAACTGATATTGCCTTCCGCTTTTGGCCAGTCGCCGGTCTATGGTAGCGGCACTGATTTTCATGAGTTTTGCCTCTGTCTGAGCATCTACCTTTATTTCTCCATGTTTTTTGAGTACATCAATTATCTCTCCCATAACGGCAGCCAGCCTCTTTCCACATCGTCAACCCCACCTCAAGCCTCCTTATTTCTAAATGCCATAGGAGACTATTGAGATTCATTCACTTACTTTTTTGATGAGGCAATTCGCGCCATTTACAAAACTCTGCAATATATTTTAGAATTATGCATGAGCAATAAATTTTGGGATGATGCTGACAGGCTGGTGTTTTTGCGAGAGAGGGCGAACAACCTTTTTCACCATGACACAGAGGGAGATCTGGCCTCAAGGCGTGCATATACATGGGTGCCGCCGTTTGACATCTTTGAGATGGAAGGGGAGTTCATTGTAAAGGCCGACATACCAGGTGTCAGGCTGGAGGATATTTCGGTCATCGTCGAAGAGGATAACGTGATTTCGATAAAAGGGGAACGCACCCCCGGCAGGCACTCCGAAAGGGACTACTTCCACTGTATGGAGAGGAGTTTTGGAAGGTTTATGCGGTCGTTTAAGCTTCCCAGCTGTGCAAACACAGACGCCATAGAGCTATTTCTTACCGATGGCGTCCTCAGCGTTTCAATCCCTAAGACAGGAACTTAGAAGGAATACCCGCTACCATGCTCATTGGCGTCATGTCTGACTCACACGACAATATGTCAAACCTGGCAAAGGCGGTCAGGCTGTTTAATGAGGGCAATCTCAGATATGTACTGCATGCGGGGGATTTTACCACAGATGCCACATTCAGGGTATTAAGGGATTTAAAGGCGGAGTTTATCGGTGTTTTCGGCAATAATGATGGGGGGATGCTTACGCCTGGGGATGCCGGCCCGCTTATCATAGATAATCAGTGGCGCACACATGGCAGGATATATAGGCAGCCGCACGAGTTTACTATTGGCAACCGGAGATTTGCAATGATTCACGAGCACTTCGACGTAGACGCTATCGCACAAAGTGGTCGCTGCGATTGTCTTATCTATGGTCATACGCACAGGCCTGAGGCTGTTGTTCGTAATGGCACGTATGTCTTAAACCCCGGCGAGCTATGCGGCTGGCTTCACGGCAGCGCTACTGTGGCAGTCATAGACACACAGTCGATGGTGGCGCGCATTATAGGGCTGGATTAGTATTCGGTTGACGATGAGCTGCCGCAGATATTATCAGCTCAAGACAAATTTGTTCTGACGGATAAAATAAGTTTTCACTGGAAGTTGCAATGATTTCTGTACTATCCTTTTTTTAGTCCGGCATTCCGGCTTGTCCGGAATCTGTCCTTATATATCAGAATAGGCAAAATCATCATGAAATAACCATTTCAGTGACGATTCCGGACAAACCGGAATGACAGAAATGGACAAGGATGACAATAAACTATGCAACTACCGCCTACTTATGATGGAACACAAAATTACCTTGATTATCAGCTAAATTGTTTTGCAAAAACTGTACTGGAATATTTATAATCATAAGGTTTTATTTTGATACGATTTAACCGGGTCAACCGGAGCGGGCAGCCGGCAATTCATGTGCTGATGCAACACCGGTAAAAAATATTAAACACACTCAGGAGGAAGTAAGATGCCAAAGAAAGTAGCGCTATTGACAGCCGGAGGCCTTGCCCCATGTCTAAGCTCAGCGGTAGGCGGATTGATTGAGCGTTATACCGAGATATCTCCAGAGACTGAAATCATAGGTTTTACAAACGGCTATGACGGGCTTCTGCGTAAGAACTTTTTAAAAGTCACGCCTAAGGTAAGAAAGTCAGCCCATTTATTGCAGAATTTTGGCGGCAGCCCGCTTGGCAACAGCAGGGTAAAGCTCTCAAACGTAAAGGACTGCGTAAAGAAGGGTTTAGTTAAGGATGGCGAAGACCCTCTTCACGTTGCGGCGGAGAACCTTAAAGCCCTGGGCGTTGAGGTGCTGCATACCATAGGGGGCGACGACACGTCACTAACAGCGGCAGAGCTGGCGAAATATCTCTACACGCACGGCTATAACCTCACGGTTATCGGCCTTCCGAAGACCGTAGATAACGACGTTACACCTATAGCGCAGACCCTTGGGGCATATACCGCGGCAGGGCAGGGGGCGCGCTTTTTCTTAAACGTGGTGGCCGAGACATCGGCAAATCCCAAGATGCTGCTCGTGCATGAGGTCATGGGAAGGAACTGCGGGTATCTGACGGCAAGGACTGCCTACGATTATAACGCACTGGTGAAGAAGACAGATTTCCCTGAGAACTTTGGCATAGACAAAAGTGTATATGGAATTGACGCGGTGTTAATCCCTGAGGTTGAGTACGATTTGGATAAGTTAGCAGACTACCTCAAAAAGAGGATAGAGGAAAATGACTGTGCGAAGATATTTATATCTGAGGGCGCGGGGGCATCGGGCATAGTAAAGGAGCTTGAGGCAAAGGGGCTGGAAGTGCCGCGCGATGCCTTTGGACACGTCAAGCTCGACAAGGTAAACGTAGGGCAGTGGCACGCCGACGTCCTGATGGCAAAGACAGGTGCGGGAAAGGTGCTGGTACAAAAGAGCGGTTATTTCTCGAGGGCGGCAAGGCCAAACAAGCAGGACTTAATGCTGATAAAGTCGATGGTAGACATGGCGGTGGAGATGGCGCAAAAGGGAGTCCCGGGCATCATAGGGCACGACGAGGAGCGTCATGATGTGCTGCGGGCAATAGAGTTTGAGCGCATAAAGGGCGGCAAACCCTTCAACCCGGAGGTAAGCTGGTATAAAACGCTGCTAAAAGAAATCGGCCAGCCCGATTTTAAATAATCTGAGGATGTGAAAGCCCCCCGCGCCTGCGCGTGGGGGCTTAGCATTTTAAAATCAATAATAACAATGACGTCATGTGCGTACGTATGAAATCTTATCATTAATTGGCTTTATGTCAGAGTAGACACGCCTCAAGGTCATCATAGGCAGTATCTATTTCTTTCTGCAATTCAATAGTCTTTTGAATCGCCGTAACAATCTTGCAATAATTCTGTATTTCGTCAGACGAAAGCGCCCTCCCTTTTCTATCCTTTAACCATTTGTCACAGACCTGATAGCCGCCGATTTGATATTTCCACACATACTCAGAAACTCCTTCAAAATACTGAGACTTGTTTATATGAACACGCCTGAAACTGCCATCATATTTAAGTTTCTCGACCTTGCAGTCTCCATTTCCCTGAAATCGGGAAATTGGTATGTTTAACTCCGGCGATTTAAGCAGGTGTAGTTCAACAAGCCTTTGACCATACGAGGCCAACTGATTAAAGATTCCAACATCCACTGTGAAAGGAATTCGAGGGAAATCTCTCTTTAGAAATTCGGCGTATTTCGTCTTATATCTATCGGAATGAAGCACGGCGTAGATGTAATAGAGGACATCTTCGGTTGATATCTGTTTCTTAAACACTACTGACAAGTGTTCGAGTATTTCAGGTTTTATGTTTGATTTTTTGGTCTCTTCATTTGCATGGAATAGACTGTTGTTCTGGTAAAGATAAGCTGGGAAGATAACTGCTCCACCTCTCCTGAACAGATTAAAATCTGTGATAGTTTCTGATATGAACACAACATCATAAGAAGCTGAACCCACTGAACCCCATTGGCGGTCAACGCAAAGTCCTAAGTTGCCGATCTGAAGCATATGTTTCATTACTTCTTTACGCGGCCTGCATATGAAGCCTTTTGACATATGTTTCATTACTTCTTTGCGTGGCATGCATATAAAGCCTCTGGAGTTCCCAGTGTAATATGTATATCTGACATCGAAAGGACGGTATAAGACAGGTGTAAGATTACTCCTGTCTATGCCTCCTTCTCTTAGGTCCCTTTGTGCAAGCTCAACTTTCCAGTCTCTTGTATCCAGTCCTAAATCATATGTTTGCCTGGCAAGCTCAGGATCAAGTTTAGAGAAGTTCAACACTGTCTGCCATACCTCTTCATTTGTCCATCCTATAGTAAGATTGTCTCTTGCTGTAACAATGCCGACGCTGTTTACAGGGAATATATCGGTTATTTTTGGATATGTCTCGTAAGCGGCAAGAAACCTATCGTCTGTCGGTTTAAAATAATAATACTCAGATATAGGGGTTATAGGCTGCCATTGCGTTGTCTTTATGTCATTGTCATCAAGCCATGAGTATTTTGATTCCCTCTTTCCCCATTGCCCGGCATAAGATATGGTTTTCATAGTCCCTTTTTTCTTGATAAAAATGGCTATGGCTACTCCCTGCTAAATATTGAAGACATTTTCGTCTTTTGAGCTATCGGGAGATTTCTCCTTCTTTCTACTGTTGCCGTGCAAATCTAAAACATATAAATCATCAAAGCTATTCATCAGTGAGCGTCTCATCCCTCTGAAGGTCGGATTATCAAGATAGCTGTGATTGGTGATAAACCCAAGTATTCCTTCTCCGGCCTGCACTATTTTCCACTCTGCGAATCGGATGAATTTTACGTAATCATCCTGAAGCCACTTGGGATTTTTTTCGTTTAATGGTTTCCCGTCAACTTTGTTGTAAGCCTTTATCTCGTCTTTAATCCGCTTCCCAATATTTGACGAATGACCTAAGTATGGAGGGTTTCCCAATATCACCAGAATGGGTTGTTTGCTTTCTATCTCTCCTGCCGCATGTGATTCTCTTGAAAGTGAGGCCATGAATGGTAACTTCGTCTCCGCAAGCTCTTCCATCTCCAGCGTATTAGTAAGGAAAAGTTTTACCCTGTCATTATCTTTCAGGATATAGCCTAAACTCTCCAACATGAATGACATATTCAGATGGCCGACCGCATACGGGGCCATCATCAGCTCAAAGCCATAAAAGTGCTCTAGTATGTGCCTTTTTATGAAATCATTCTTACCGCCGTCTCCCCATTTAGATATGTATTGACCAACCGCAAGCCTCGCTGTCTCAGCTAAGAAGGTAAGCGTCCCTGCGGCAGGATCTAAAACCGTTACGTCTTTACTAGCAAAACCATCGGATTTGCCGAATGTTTCCTTAAGAATTATGTTTAATGAACGCACTATATAGGAGACCACCGGCGCTGGAGTATAAAATACCCCTCGTCTCTTCTTTTCTTCCGGGTCATACGCTGAGAGAAATGGTTCATAAAAGTGCATCAGCGGGTCTTTTCCTTTAAGTATATTAGTTATATCTGTTACAGCTAATACCTCCGAAATATCGTCAAGGATCCATTCCATTTGCTCAGGAATGTCTTCCAATGATATGTATTTAAATATGTCTCTGAGTATGCCTATTGTCCTTGGAATATAGTCATAAGCAAGTTTTCTGTTGAATCCATTTTGGCAGCGCATTCGGGCGGCGAACAGCCCATATGTAATGGTCTGGGCATAAAGGTCTGCAAAATCATTTTCTGAAAGACCGCTTATCAGGTAATCTTTAAATATCTCATAAAAGCCATTTATAGAATAACTTTTCCCTGATTTCTCTCTCTCTTTCAGCTCTTGCGAAATAACCTCATCTCTCATAAAACGTGTCCTACTGGCAAGCTCAACAGCCAAGCCTTCCGCGTCATATAGCAAAGGCCGAGAAAAGGAAAAAAATTTATCAAACAATATCATTAGTTGCTCTATATTCTCAGCCGGTGGGGCTGTTTTTACTTTATGAATTATTAAGGGCCTGCAGATTAGGACTTTATCTATTAATTCCTTATTTCTATAGAGTCTGAACTCTAAAAAATTGGTCAATATCAAGTTTGGGAAGGTACTCAGGTATCTTTTTAACTGTTCGGAGTCTTCTATCTTATCAAGATTGTCAATTGAATGGTGCTTGGCCTCTATATATCCGGTGATGTGCTGCCTGCCGTCCCATACTCTAAAATCTGGATTGCCTGCCTCTGTTTTTTTAGGATTAATCCTTATATGTACATTGTCTTTCCCCGTGGAACTACAATACGTTTGCAGCAAATTCTTAAGGATTGAATAAAAACTCTCCTCCCTGTCATCGCCATAAATAGAAGCCTCAGTTATTTTTTTCAGATATTCGTTTAACATGCCTGCTCTTAGTATAAATCATTTGGCGCGATAAAAAACATTCATAAATACCAAGACATTGAAGGCAGCCCCACGATTACTATATCCGCTTTATCTTAGTCAACGATGAAAACTTCTTTACGCCCTCTTTGTCTATGAAGCCGGCTCCGTAGGATAGGGCGTTTTGTGTGCCAGCTGCCGCCGCCTCTATTAGTATCTCTTCAAAGGGTTTTTCGCGCTCTATCCCCAGGGCAAGGGCAGCACTTACGCAGTCCCCGCAGCCAAGTGCGCTGACGGCCTCTATCCGAGGCGGCTCCACACTCCACATCCCATCAGAACACAGCGCTAACATCTGTCTCCCACCGTCTGTTATTATCACACACCCAAGCCCCAGCGCCAAGAGCTGTTTCATCTCCACTAGCAGCTTTGGCCGGCTGTTTAACGGTTTCCCCACAAGGCGCTGCAGCTCCTGCTTGTTAATTTTCAGCACGTCAGGGACGGCCTCAATCCCGCTTGTCAAAAACTCGCCGCTTGCGTCAAGTATCGCCACCGCCCCCTTTTTGTGCGCTGTCTCGATAAGTTCAAAAAATATCGTCTTGTCTATCCCCAGAGCCGCACTGCCTGATATTACCACAACATCCCTCTTTCCTATTGCCCGCTCATATAAGGATTTAAAACTCAACTCTTCCACTTCGGTAACAAAAGGCCCGTTTTCGTTGATTACCGTCTCTGTCTTTTTCACTGAATCAATCAGCGACAGGCATGTCCGCGACTCACCGGCTATTGGCGTGTAATGAAATATGATTCCCTCGTTTTTAAGCAGCGTCACAATGCCCCGGCCAGTTGCCCCGCCAAGAAGCGTGAGTGCCAGGGTATCGCCCTCCAGTCTTTTTACCGCCCGCGAGACGTTTATTCCCTTGCCGCCGGCTGTTATCTTTAAAATATCCGCCCTGCAGACAGAGTTCAGCTTAATACCGTCGACTTGCAGCGTTTTGTCTTGTGAGGGATTTAGTGTTATTGTAATAATCACTGCGGCATGTATCCGTTTATCGGCAGATTCCCGTCAAAGCACACTCTATTCAATGTGCAGTTCATTTGCCCGCCATTAAGTTGCCCGCGCTGTGGCAGTTTTAATACAGGCACTTTGATTTATTGCACAAGTTGTAGATGTATAAGACAACTTTTATTCTCTCCTTAAGTGGATGCGAAAAATAGAGGTCCTCTGTTTCCAGACATACAACCATTGCTTCTTTTAATGCCTTCTGGTGTAATTGCTTTAACATGGCAGCCTCCTGCACGTGCACAATTTATTTATATATGCATGCTTGACATGAGTTAACATGGCAAAAACCATGCCGCTTAATCTCCCTCATCACATCTATATCGGCAGTTTCAGTCAAAAGGTTAATTTGTCCTCATATAGGGAATAATGTTATAGTAGCATAATGAATAAGGCCGTTATAATACAGGCGCGCATGTCGTCGTCGAGATTCCCTGCAAAGATGATGGCCGATTTGGCAGGCGTTCCGCTTGTACGCTTTGTTTATGAGCGCTGTTGCAACTCAAAAGAGGCCGGCACGGTTGCCGTTGCCACATCTGACGATTCCTCTGACGACACTCTCTGGCAATACTGCCGCACCGAGGGGATTCCGGTGTTTAGCGGCAGTCTCGATAATGTGCTGCGCAGATATGTCAGGGCTGCCGAATTTTGTCACGCTGACATTATTTGCCGCCTCTGTGGAGATTCTCCATTTGTGGATACTGCGCTGATTGATGATATGTTTAAACTACTTGCCGCTGAAGCTATAGACTACGCCGCACCGGTTAAAGAAATGTGCATAGCTGGGCTGGACTCTGAGGTCGTCAGAGCCAGTGCCCTCAGAGCGGCTGCACAGAGCGCCACACACACTGACGAACTGGAGCACGTTACCCCGTATATTAGAAATAACTCAGATAAATTTAAAATTAAACTCTTAGACGTAAACCTGAGGCCGGATGAGCTGAGCAGCCTTGTCCTGACTGTAGATTACCCCGGGGACCTTGACCGATGCAACGCAATTGCGGCTGTCTTAGGAAAAAGATATGATTTTTCGTCACGTGATATATTCGATGCGATATTATTGTATAATAAAGAGATATTGAGGATAAACAGATGGACTTGATTTTCCCTAAAAGGCTTGAGATAGAACTTGTCAGCAGCTGCAATTTGCGCTGTGTGTACTGCCCGCGCCGCCACTTGTCTG
>JADFXZ010000030.1:17158-17621 GCA_015233265.1 Nitrospirota bacterium | reverse complement strand
ATTATAGTCATTGTTGCCATACATGTGGCCAGAGGCATAACTGCTCCCTTAACGAAGTTCTCAAACTTGGCAACACATGTAAGCAAGGGTGATTTTTCTCAAAGAATAACACATGAATCAAGAGACGAGACAGGGGCTTTAGTCTCTGTGTTCAACCGGATGACAGATATGCTTGCCGCCAGAGATGACGAATTAAATCAACACAGAGAATCGCTTGAGGCGCTGGTTTATCAGCGGACAGCCAAACTTGGGGAGGCCAACGATCAGTTATCGGCTGAAGTTGCTATGCGTAGAACAATTACATACCGTTTAATGGAAACAAATAATCAGATGAACAGCCTGATTAACGCTATTCCCGATATGATTATTTTTAAAGACGCACAGAAGAGATTTTTAGGGGTCAATAAGGTTTTTGAAGAAATAACAGGTTTTAGCAGGGAAGCGGTTATTGGAAAAAGAGTTG
>JADFXZ010000030.1:8924-17118 GCA_015233265.1 Nitrospirota bacterium | reverse complement strand
ACGCTGGAAGATGAGAAAACCATAAGTACATGCAGCGTCACACATGATGAGAAAATAATAGATATAGGAGATAAACATATATATTTAGATACTATTAACGCCCCGATCCACGATAACCTAGGCAATCTTATAGGGATTGTCATGATAGGCCGTGATATAACACAACGAGTCGAGCTGGAACGTCAGATTAAGGATAAGAACGAAAAACTTGAGGATACTGTAATAAGCCGTACCGCGAAGTTACTGCAGTATAACAGAAATCTTATAGTAGAAATGTACCATCGCAAAAAAGTCGAGGCCGATTTAATCGCCTCGAGGAAGCGCCTGCGTCAAACCGCAATTAACCTGCAAAACGCAATCGAAGAAGACAGAAAAAAGATAGCCAGAGAGCTGCACGACGACATGGGCCAGGCCCTGACGGTATTAAAAATTGAAATCTACGATATTGGAAACTCCGCCGGCATCGCAAATAAAGATGTCATTGACAAGAAGATAAAACATGTTACAGGCATTGTCGATGACATTATAGACAACATGCACAGCATGATAATTATGTTAAGGCCGACAGTGCTCGATGACTTTGGCTTGATAGCGGCTATACAGTGGCAGATCCAGGAGCTTCATAAACGAACGGGGATGGTCTTTGAATTTGACACCAACATTAATAGTGAATCTTATCTCGATAAACTCAATAAAGAATATGTTATTATCTTATACCGCGTGTTTCAGGAATCGGTAACGAACATCATTCGCCACGCAGAGGCCGAGAAGGTCATAATAAGGCTGGGTGACGAAGGGAAATCTATCACCATGGAGGTTGAAGACAACGGCAAGGGGATTGACGACTCCAAAATGTTCGATTATAAGTCATTTGGAATATTAGGAATGAAAGAACGTGTTTCACTCGTTGGAGGGACGATGAATATTAATAAAGGGACTTTTGGCAGGGGGACGAAGATTTTTGTGTCTATCCCGTTAGAGAAGGAGGAGGAGGAGGAATAATTGCCATGATTAAGATTCTTCTGGTTGATGACCATCCGATTGTACGCTCTGGGATTGCTAAAGTTCTCTCAGGCGACCAGCAGATATCAATTATCGCTGAGGCGCAAACGGCAAGGGAAGCGCTTGAAAAATTAGACGAAATAACCCCAGATTGCGTTATATTAGACATCACGCTGCCAGATGAGAGCGGCCTTAGGGTGCTGGAGAAGATAAAAGCAAAGTATCCTAAGCTGCCAGTGCTTATGCTCAGTATGCACCCGGAGGAGCAGTATGCCCTGATGTCATTAAAACTTGGCGCCTCGGGATATTTAACAAAGAAGGCCATGCCTGAAGAACTCATTAAGGCAATAAAGAAGGTAACCACAAGGGGAAGGTATATCACTGAGAGTCTGGCTGACAAACTCGCCGATGGTGTTGACTCAAATGCCGCCAAGCTGCCCCATGAGATGTTGGCTAACAGAGAGTTTGAGGTGATGCTTCTGATGGCCACAGGTACCGCCCCTAAAGAAATTGCCGACCGCCTCAGTTTAAGCGTAAAGACTGTCAATACGTACAGAAACAATATACTGCTAAAGATGCATTTCAATAACAATGCGGACATTATTCGCTATGCCATAAAACACAATCTCATCGAGCAGGATCAGTAGCAGTCAAACCGCCGGTATAGGTAATTTCCCTATGAGCATTCTAAATAAACCTATATAGAAATGAGCCATCTACCGATTGTTTCACAATGTCATTCATGTGATAATAAACCAAGAGCCTGAGATATGGCAGAAACGACAGAGGTGGTGAGAAATGAGATGTCCTTTTTACAGTAAGAGAATGTGCGCTAAGGTAGTTTCGTATGAATATTCTCCCAGCTTCTTTCAGTTGAGGGAATACTGCCTGGAGGAGATGGAAAGTTACAAGAAATGCCCATTCTTTAGATTTGGACAAGTACATATACCTAATTCCCTGTGTCAGCCGAGTTGATTGCTGCAAGAGCGGGACTGTGAGGAGGAGGCGGCTATGAACTACAGCATAGTAATAGGCGGTGAAGTAAGACAGTGGGCCATAGAAGGCATCTTATCACTGATCTTATCCCGCATGGTATATAACATCAAGAACTCAGAGGCAAGTGGAACAGATATGATAAACAAAAACATACGCACTGCAAAAGCCGGTTATAATTACGCGATCAACGCTTGCACTGAATCAGGCGTTATAATCCCTATGCCGGCAATTGACAGGCATGTCCTTGTCAATGACTCGCCGGGGCTTACGTATGCCGCTTCAATTTTAACGAATCAGGGGTATGAGTGAACATCTGGGACACAGTAGGTTCTTATACAAAGTTGTAATCATATGAGCCAATTGCAAAATGTTTTTGCTGTCCGTACCTGCAACGTTCTGGATTCCCGTTTGCACGGGAATAACAGGCAGGGTAAGACGGCATTCTGTTGTCATTGCCGCGAATGCGGGAATCCAGGAAAGCATTGATCAGGGCTAATAGTAAAGGAAATTGCTGCCTAAGTTTCCTAATGCGATTGCCCTAAATGATTTATGCATTGACATGACCCATTTTATACTATAATATATAAAGGGGGGCAATTTCAGAATGTTTACAAGAACTTCAGACCAGACCCAGGGCATACCTGTTATCTCAGCGTCTACTGTGGCCTTATTTAAGAACATGTCCAGACTTGCCGCCGCTTTCGTCTTCGCCCTTGGCGTCTTTGTCCTTGCCGCATGGCTGTTTAATATCAAAAATATAGAGATAATTCATTTCATGCCGGTAGCGATGAAGGCTAACGCAGCGCTCATGTTTGCCTTAATGGGGTTAGCATTGTGGTTTTTACAGACCAATGGCCGCAAGCGGCATGTCTGTACGGTATGCGCCTCGATAATTATTTTGATAAGCTCTCTTACATTGATTGAATATCTCTTTAATCTGAATATAGGGATCGACCAGGCCTTGTTTATGGACACGCCTAATGTGCTTATGTCGTCGCACGCTGGCAGAATGGACAAAGTTACGGCGGTAAACTTTGTGCTGGCCGGGGCTTCCCTGTTGCTGATAGATGTCGAGGCGAGTTATGGTCAGCGCCCGGCGCAACTCATCGCTATTGTCTGGGGTGTGCTTTGTCTGCTAAATTTTATGGGTTATATCTATGACGTTACGTTAATGCCCATGGTACCGTTTACGGCTATGGCGTTTCACACGTCATTGGCGCTTGTGATGTCATCTGTGGCAGTGCTATTAGCTCGTCCGGACAAAGGGATAATGGCGTTTTTTGTCCAGGATGGACTAGGCAGCACAATGGCGCGCCGTCTGCTTGCCGCGGTCATCATCACCCCGCTATTGACGGACATAATAATTATCGCAGGGCAGCACTCCGGCCTCTACGATATAACGCACACAATGGCATTTCACACGCTGATTGTAACTGGCATAATTATCGCCATAGTCTTACGCTCATCCATGTCTTTAAATCAAATAGACTATAAACAAAGAACGATCGAGGCAGACCGGGAAAGCGCGGCAAGGTTCCCGGGAGAGAATCCTTTCCCTGTGATGCGTATAGGAAGCGGACTTGCCGTTACATATATGAATAAATCCAGCATGGCGTTGATTGATTATTTGGGGTTTCAAAAAGACGGCGATAATCTCAATGCCGGTCCAAAGTGGGGCGATGAAATTAGAGCGGCGCTAGACTCCGGCCAGATGAGGATTATCGAAATGCCGCTTAACGACATGGTATTTCAATTCACTTTAGCGCCAATGCAGGACAAAGACTATGTAAATATCTACGGAGCTGACATCACCAGGCTTAAACTAATGGAGGGTTCGCTCAATTACGAAAAACACAAATTACAAAATATACTCGACACTATTCAGGATGGAACCTATATAGTAAATCAGGCTCATGAAATAGAATACGCAAATCCAGTAGTCATCAGAGAGTTCGGTTCATATGAAGGTATGACGTGCTATTCATATTTCCACGGCCTTTCTGAGGCTTGTCCCTGGTGCAAGAATGAGGATGTGTATCAGGGGAAGACTGTGCGCTGGGAATTTACTATGCCTAAGACTGGCAAGACCTACGATGTAATCGATACCCCTTTAGTAAATCAGGACGGCAGCACTTCAAAGCTGGAAATATTCCGCGATATTACCGTGCGTAAGCAGATGGAGAATGACTTGCGGTTATTCTCACGGGCAATAGAAGAGGCCATGGACGATGTTCATATTGTGGATATGTCAGGCAAGATAATCTATGCTAACAAGGCCGCTGTCGAAATGACTGGCTATTCCTTTGCGGAGAGCATTGGCATGGATGTCGTTACATTAGCAAAAGATAAGGACTTTGCAGTAAATGGCGTAATGGCAACTGTCTATGGCAACGGATTCTGGAGTGGAGAGATTTTATGCGAAAAGAAAGACGGCACTCTTTATACCACATGGCTGGTTGTCAACATGATCAAAGACACCAGCGGTACGCCTGTTGCAATAATTGGAATGATGCGGGACATTACATCGAAAAAAGAGATTGAAAAGGCATATCGCACTTCTGAGGCCAATATGCGGGCGGTCTTGAACTCCATCACTGAGAGCGTTTGTCTTATCGATACAAAGGGCATGTTTGTCACAGTAAACGATACGTTTGCAAGGCGTTTTAACAAAGAATCCCACGAGATAGTTGGAACAAAAGTCGTAGACCTTATCATGCATGATGTCGCAGAAACACGTATGAAATTTATCGATGAGGTCATAAGCACCGGCAAACCTATGAACTTCGAGGATAAACGTGGTGAAATTGATTATTTCAGCAATATGTATCCTATCTTCGACGATAGCAATAACGTCAGCGGCATAGCCGTGTATGCTGTTGACATTACACTTCGCAAGAAATATGAGAATTATTTATTAAACTCTATTAAGGAAAAAGACATGCTCATGAGGGAAGTACATCATCGCGTAAAGAACAACCTGCAAATAGTTGCCGGGCTTATCGGGCTTCAACTCAATAATATAGAGGATGAGAAGTATCGCAATATGTTTATCGAAAGCCAGAACAGGATAAAGTCTATTTCGCTGGTTCACGACAAATTATACAGGTCAAAGGGACTTGCCGAGGTGGATTTAAAAGAGTACATAGTGAATCTATCAAGAGAGCTGTTTAACTCTTTCGGCGTTGACGCTCAAAGCGTAGCATTAAACATGGACGTGGAAAATGTCACAATTGGCGTAGATATTGCAGTTCCCTGCGGGTTGATTATAAATGAACTATTTACCAATATCTTAAAGTATGCCTTCCCTGATAAAATAATCGGGGAGATCGCCATTTCAATTCAGGCAAAAGGCGTCAACAAATTTGAGATGATAATCTCGGACAACGGCGTTGGTTTCCCCGAAGCGCTGGACTTTAGAAAGACAAAGAGCCTCGGACTGCACATAGTGAATCTGCTGGTGAGGCAAATTGGCGGGACAATCGAATTAGACAAGACGCGCGGGAGCAAGTTTATCATCAACTTTGAAAACGACAATAAATAAAGGAGAGTTAAGCCGATGAATAAAATCCGAATTATGATAGTAGAAGACGAGATGATAAGCAGCACATACATACAAAGCATCCTGGAGCAGCTCGGCTATATCGTCACTTCGGTAGTGATGTCAGCAGATGAGGCCATAAAACAGACTGATCAGGACAGACCTGAGCTGATTCTCATGGATATTCACATCAAAGGCTCAATGGACGGCATAGATACAGCGCATGAAATCAGAATGCGCTTTGATATACCTATAGTCTATCTCACCGCCCACGCGGATGCCTCCACAGTGGAGCGCGCCAAGATAACCGAGCCTTTTGGTTATGTAATAAAACCCGTCGAAGCCAAAGAGCTGAAAACGAGCATTGAAATCGCCCTGTATAAACACAAGATGGAAACCAAACTCAAAAGTCTGGCCCATTACGATTACCTTACCGGACTTCCAAACCGCACACTGTTTTTTGACCGGTTTGAACAGGCCCTCAAACAGGCAAAACGCAACAATAAGGATGTTGCCCTGCTTATGATAGACCTCGATGGGTTTAAATGTATCAATGACCGAATGGGGCACGACACAGGAGATATAGTACTAATAGAGATAGCCAAGAGATTAAAACACCAGATACGAGACTCGGACACGCTGGCACGCTTCGGCGGCGACGAGTTTATGATTATCCTTACAAACCTCTCCGAAGCCGGGGTTGCCGAGACGCTTGCCCTAAAGATAATCGTGGCGATAGGAAAGCCGTTTCATTTTCAAACCCCATACTGCGCCATAGGCGCCAGCATAGGGATAAGTTTTTATCCATCGGACGGTTACGACATAGAAACACTGCTGAAAAAAGCTGACGCCGCAATGTATCGTGCGAAGGAAAACGGTAAAAACAATTATCAATTATTTCATGACACAAACAAACAGACAGCTGGAGATATAAAGACGATACTGTCTCACTCATTACAATTTGTCTTGCAACATACGTCTGGTTGGGGACACAGCGAATGGATGGAGTTTTTAATAGCGCTTAAAGAACATGGGGTTTTTATATCAAAGACAGTAGAGCCGCATGTCGGGGCAATTATCGAAACACTGAGGAAATTCTATATGTTACCTCAGCCAAAAGCCGGGGGCATAGAGGAAATCATGTCCCTTCTCTGCAATGAAACCGCTAATTTCATCGTGTCAAACAATGGGATTTGGACAATCCAGGACTGGGAGAGCTTTTTAGAAGATATTAACTCAAAGGGAATAACGCTCGATAATCAGGCGTCATTACTGTTGCTTAGCATTATAGAGGCGGCGAAATCGCTTTATATTTTGTGCTGTTAAGGTGGCAGCTGTGGCACTATTCTGGCCCAAACGGGGGCTTTGCCCCGCCCAAGATCCCGCCGCAGCCAGCCATCGATGCCTGCACAGGGAAATCAGATGGGACGACTTGTAATGTAAACACCCCGGGGGGCACGAAGACTGGAAATTGCGCGTACACGCCGGACAGAAAATACTTTGCCTGCCGCCCCAACGACATGAATCAGCATCCAGCGCAAGAGGGGCAAAACAAGTAGGGGGCTGCGGCCTCTGGGGAAGTGGAGACCTTGGCGGCAGTGTGCCGTCGACGCTGCCGCCAAGGCCAGCCGCCTCAGAGCTCACATTCAACTCGGGAAAATGACCTACTCCTTTTTAATACTCAATCGTTACACCACGTTATGATATTTTCCAACTACTTCTTTAAAGACCACTGTAATATTCGTTCCATGAGTGCCGTCAATTTCTACAGAACCCTTCAATTTACTCTTTACTAAATCTTTGACAAGCAGAATGCCGGAGTAAGCACCGGTCAGATCACGCGATACATCCATTCCCCGGCCATTGTCACTAACCGTTAACTTATAAATATTGTTATCTTCTAAGTTAAATGAAATTGTTATATTTCCCTTAGTTGTCTTTTCAAAGGCGTGCCTGAGCGAGTTTGATATCAATTCGTTAAGAATCAGCCCGCAAGACATCATAATGTTGATACTGAGTGTGTCAATATTTGTATTTACTAACAGATTAGGGATGGGAACACCGTATAATGAAATCAGCTCACCGGCAAGGATGTTGATAAAATCTCCAACACCCACAGATTCCATGTCGGGGGATTCATACAGGCTGTCATGCAACAGTGCAATTGCCCTGAGTCTCGAATAGCTGCTTTTCAACACTAAAAGAAAGGCAGGGTCGGTTACATTAGAAACGCTTATATTTACCATACTTGTGATTATTTGAAGGCTATTTCTAACCCTGTGGTGAACTTCTTTGAGGAGCACCTCTTTTTCCTTTAACGATACCGCCAAATCCCTGTTTGACTCCTCCAGCTCCTTTGTTCTTTCTCTTACCATGTCCTCAAGCTGCTCACTATAATTGATAAGTTCTTTTTCCTGTTCCTTAATCTCTGAAACATCCATGCAACAGTATATATACGCGATTGGCTGCTCTTTGTCATCAAGTACCATGTCCGATACAATCTGTAAGTGAATAAAAGCGCCGTCGCCACGGAAAAGAATCTGCTCGCTTCTGTGCACTTTCTCATCCGATAGCGCGCAGTACTGGTTAGGCATAAAATCATATAAATACTTACCTGTTATCTCATCACGTTTGGCACGCAAGAGCGCGGCCTGAGTA
>JADFXZ010000030.1:3422-8824 GCA_015233265.1 Nitrospirota bacterium | reverse complement strand
CCTGAATTATATCTATAGCCTTCTGAAATATACTTAACTGCGCAAAAAAGTGGCTGTCACCTGCTGAGCTCACCGCATTGCTTGATAGTGACGACTGCAATTTCTCGATGTGGAGATTCTTTCTTATCAGGTCAAAATTAAGCCTTACCAAGCCAACCAATTCGTGCTGTTTAACCGGCCTGCTGAGGTATGAATGTATCTCAAAACCGGCAAGTTTATCCAACGCAGGTTGAGCGTGGCCTCCAACTAATATAATAAACGAGACATTGTGCTTATAGTGTTTCGTTACAATACTTATGAAATCTAAACCGCCTTTGTCCAAAAGAGCCGAGTCTATGATAAATAAAGAGGGCCACGATGGCTCGAATGGCTTCAGCCCATGAGCCACATCCGCCGAGGCGGCCACTGCGTATCCAAGATTGGCTAGGGTGCTGCGGAGCACTTCAAGATTAGCATTATCCGGCTCCATAATTATTACTTTTTCTGTGAGTATCTTTTCCATAAGCATAGCCTCTTATTTCATGTTAAGAGTTTGAACTACTCTGACAACCACTCCTGTTAAATATCTTAGTAGATCGTTATTTGTTATTTAAATATGCGTGGAATTTTTTATCTGAGTGATATATATGTTCAATGAGCCAATCCTTCAAAAAATTCATTAATTTCATTTCAAACATTTTTTTATTGCCAATAAATTGCTCCTTGTGATACAAAACCTTTTTGACCAATTCGGAATGTTCATGTTTATGGTCAGCCAGAACTGGATAATTGCATTCCTCCATAAACCTCTCCTCATCCCCAAAATGAAAATTGGTATAGTCTATTAACTCAGCGAATATGCCATCGAGCACATTACCTGTTTGCTTAGCGTTTATTGCGTCAAAGAGATTGTTTATTATGTCAACGAGTTTTTTGTGCTGGGCATCTATCACATCATGGCCGACACACAGATCGCCGCTCCACATTATAAACGGCATAACACCCTCCTTTTCAGTTTACAACAATTACTCACTGCTGTTAATACGAAGTCTCCCATACGCACGCTTAATCATAACACCGTTACACCACATGGATAAGAGAAACTCTTTCTTTACGTAAACATACCCTGTGCCAAATCATACACTATATCCATCCACATTGTCAAGACGAAAAAAATCGATGAGTCACTGAACTTCTGTAAAGGGGGTAATGGCGTAGACGCGGCATTATTATTTTGCCTCAACCTTGAACGCAACTTCCGCTTTAACCCTGAACCTTGAAACTTTCTCCTGTTCCATTCTGACATCAAACTCAGTGACCTTTATCCGCGTGATACCCCTGAGACTTGTCTGGGCTTCTTTGATTAGATTCGTTGTAGCCTCTTCCCAACTAACCGGCGACTCTCCTACAAATGTGATGATCTTCGATACCATCTTGATACCTCCTTTCCACATAAAAACACATCTACGCACTCTACCACCTGTTTGATTATAACATACCCAGACAAAAGCAACCGGTATTAATTGAAATCATGAAAGAAACCGCTGTTGCAATTGTCAGTTGTGTTTTGGGAATTAGGGCAGACGCGTTTGAAAATTAATCTGTAACTGCCTTACGCGTCTGCCCTGACTTAAATCCTGTCCACTACCGTTTACTGTAAAAACGCCGCATTAACGGCTGCCGCCGTGCCGCTGAGCTGCGGAATCTGCGCGCCATGGCCGCTGTACCAAAATAGAAAGCGGTCGCCATCCTTACCAGGCTAATTGTCAGCCATATGTGCCTGTATTATAAGGGTCTTTCAATTTGTCCTCACTATTTAGAGGCTAAAACAAATGGTAGAGAACTCCATATTATTTGTGTTTTACTCCACACATATGTGCTGAATCAAGCCTTTGTTTTTCGCCGCCGCTTAACGGCCGCATTTTTATCTCAATTTCGGTTGAATTTATCTGAGCCGGCTATGTTATTATTATTCCGTAGTAAAGTCTTTTCAAGGCGGGTTTATTAGTGCCTCTCGTTGGCAAAATGTTGGTACGTGCGGCCTCAAGCGCCAGGCGCTGTGGCAATTGAATCGTGAGAATAGTCAAATTAGAGATTAACGGCTTTAAGTCCTTTGCCGATAAGACGGTGTTTTCGATGCACACGGGAACTACCTGCATTGTCGGGCCAAACGGCTGCGGCAAGAGTAATGTCGTCGACGCCTTCAGATGGGTTCTGGGCGAACAGAGCGCCAAAACCCTGCGCGGCGAAAAGATGGAAGAAATTATATTCAACGGTACCGCCGAAGTAAAGGCAAAGGGGATGGCCGAGGCGGTGCTCTATTTTACTGACTCCACTGAGGGCAATGGCGGTGCCGGCAATGTTGTCGAGGTTGCCAGACGCCTCTATCGCTCCGGCGAAAGTGAGTACTATATTAATAAGACCAGATGCCGACTGAAAGACGTCAGGGAGATATTTCTTGACACGGGTCTTGAGGTCAGGAGTTATTCCATTTTGGAGCAGGGCAGAATCAGTGAAATCCTCAATACAAAACCCATCGAGAGGCGTTTTCTTATCGAGGAAGTTGCCGGTGTGATGAAATATAAGGTAAGAAAATCAGAGGCGCTTGCCAAAATCGAACGCTCCCGTGCAAATCTCGACCGGATTAACGATATTGTGGCCGAGGTAAAACGCTCCATCTCCTCACTTGACAGGCAGGTAAAGAAGGCTGAGAAATTTAAGGCCCTCACTACGGAACTCACCCTCATAGAGCTGAAAATCGCTAAGCGTGACTACGCCTTGCTCATGGAGACATTTACTGAACTAACGGCTGAAATCGACACGCTCTCAGCCGTAATCCAGGATACCGCCGATGGGATTGCTCAAAAGGAGACCGCACGCGAGGCCGCGGGAAGAGTCATAGAAGAAAAACAAAAGAAGCTCGACGCTCTAAGCCAATCCCAAAGAGAACTGGACAGAGATATATCGCTGATAGAAAAAGACATTGCCATCAAGCGCTCCTCTGTTGACAACATCTCAGGGCACACGCAGAGGCTCAATACGCAAATCAGCGCCTATCGAGCCGAAAAGGACGAGGCCGCGGCAGCAGTTGCGCAACTGTCTGACTCAGAGGCCGCCTTAGCCAAAGAGTGCGACGCCCTTGACAAGGCCATCGAGACAGAGAAGACCAAGCTCGTCCAGACAGAGGAGTCCTTAGACAGCGTCGAGGAAGAGCTAAGGGAGAAAAACCGCAGCCTGTTTAAGATATCAGACGAGATAAGCACAATCCGAAACGACGCGGCACAAATTACCTCAACCATCGGCTCAGTAAAGCAAAAGAAAGACTCTGCCGCATCGTTTTTTAAACACGCGGCAACAGAACTGGAAAATCACGACGCTGAGATTAAGAAATCCGAGCGCATACTCATACAAAGACAGCAATCCATTGACACGAATAAGCAAAAGAAAGACACACTCATAAGTGACTCAGCGGCGCTGCAGAAGGAGATTGACACCACACGCGCTGATGTTGCCGCACTGAGGGAATCCCTTGCCGGTGATACATCGAGACTCAAATCGCTGCAGGAGATAACGGCAACTGAGCTAAACGTAAAGGAATTCACCCAACACATAGAGGTCATGGCACTGCTGTCAAACATAATAAACGTCCCCCGAAAGTACGAGACAGCCATTGAGGCCGCACTTGGAAGAAAGATTAAGGGTTTCATAGTAAGGGATTTCGAGGCGTTGCAGCACGGCGTAAGGTTTATAAAGGAGCGTGCCTCAGAGCGTATCTCACTTGTGGTAAACGCTGAGGGCGCGGCCACTGAGCTCATCGCTCAAACCGAGCTCGGCGTCAACGCCTTTAGCATAGTGCAGACCGAGGCGCAATATGCTCAGACAATGCGGGCTATTCTGGGCAATTTTATTATAGTTGAAGACATACAGCGCGCCCTGTATCAGCTGTCAAAGGGCAGCAGTTTTCACTTTGCCACATTAGACGGAGATATAGTCGAGCCATCCGGTGTCGTTACCACGGGTAAGAGCGGGACAATATTAAAGCACCTGCGTAATATCAGAGAACTAAAGGAAAAGACCGCCGCTGAGACACTGTCGCTTAACACCATGCAAGAGCGCCTCAGCGCTTCCCTGACACAGCGCGATACTCTAAAAAAAGACCAGCAAAATGTAGATAATATCATCTTGGCAATGGACAAGGAACTCTCCATCCTAAAGATAAATCTAAAAAAGCACACTGAAGACAAAGACCGTCTCACGCAAAAGCTGCATTATATGAAGGTAGAATCCGAGCAGATAGACAAGGAAATAGACACGCTCAACGAGAAACTTATGCGGCGGCATGATGAAGAAAAGCTCGTCCAGACGCGCAAAGAAGAGGTAAATTCCTACATAGAAGAACTCAGAGACACGGTTACGGACAAAAAAGTGCATCTTGAGACCCTTAGAACCTCCTTCACCGAGAAGAAGGCCGCTATAACCGGCATGAGGGAGAGGCTCAGGGCAGCCCGTGCTGAGAAATCCTCACATTCAAAGAAAATAGAGACCCATGAGCTGAGAATCACCCAAGCCAATAACGAAATACTCAGCCTTACAGCAAAACAGAATGCCCTAAACGGTGAAATCCAAACACAGGACAACAGCCTTGCCCTCTTAACTGAAAATGCGCAGACCCTAAAGTCCAATATCCTTGCTCAAAGGACACAAATCGAAGGGGATGTAAAGATAGTACATGACCTTGAGGCGGCACTAAGCGCTATGCGCCATAAATATGACCAGACGCGAGGAAATTTAACCGAGCTGGAGCTTGCCCTGACTGAGTGCCGCATGAGAGTGCAAAACATTAAGGGCATTATATCAACAAACTATGGCAAGGACATTGATGAGTTAGAGGCACCGCCTCTGTCATCGGGTGAAGAGGAAAAAACTACAGTTCTCAGACGCAAAATCTCAGAGATTGGCCCAGTAAACCTCGCAAGCATAGAAGAGTACGAGGTGCTCACAACACGGTATGATTTTCTCCTTGCCCAACAGCGTGACTTACTGACTTCGATAGCCGAACTTGAGGAGGCCATAGCAAGGATAAACTCAACGACAAGGCAAAAACTCACAGACGGTTTTAATATGCTGAATTTGAAATTCGACGAGACGTTTAAGAAGTTTTTTGGAGGCGGACGTGCGCAACTCATACTGACAGAGACCACAAACATTCTGGAGTGCGGCATAGACATAGTGGTGCAGCCCCCGCAGAAGAAACTTCAAAACATTAATCTGCTGTCCGGCGGCGAAAAGACCCTCTCAGCCATATCGCTGGTCTTTGCGGGGTTTTTGATAAAGCCCACCCCGATGTGTATCCTCGACGAGGCGGATGCCGCCCTCGACGACTCCAACACCGTTCGGTTTGCCGCGAGGTTAAAAGATCTTGC
>JADFXZ010000030.1:0-3412 GCA_015233265.1 Nitrospirota bacterium | reverse complement strand
TAAGACCCAATTCATAGTTATCACCCACAACCGCGTGACGATGGAGGCGGCTGACTACATCTATGGCATCACAAACGAGATTCCCGGCGTCTCGAAGGTAATATCTATGGAGCTGGCCTCTGATATTCCATCTGGCCGTAATTGAATTGTCCTCGGAACTGCCGCGCTTATCTCAGTACCATGACCTGGCCGCTTTCCCACTGCTTTACGTAGTTTATATTTCCAATGGTCAGACCAGAACCCTCCTGTGGTCTAAGTGATATGACAGCACATGGTATGAAGTTATTAAATGGATATGTGGCGCTATAACGTGCTGAGGCGTTATTTACGTTGACATGCTCGATGCGTACCTTAGCCCCCTGCCTGTTTAAGAGCACCCAAAGGGGGTATTCCCATGTGTCATCGTTGGGCAGAGACAGGCCAATATTCGTACAACCCTTTGATAGGATTAAATCTGCGGCACCCGTATACGGAGCCCTGACTTCAGGGCGGCTTATAAAATATTGAGAAATCCGGTCAGTGGTAAATATGTTATCTTTACCAATAAGCGCCCGCCGGTCATTGAGAAAGACCCACGGCAGAGCTGAAAGGAGGACTATTAAAATTGCCGCGTTTATGACCCTGCTGTTATTAACGGAGTTAAGGACAACGGCTATAAACGGCGTCCACAGCACAAACAACGCCAAGTGATAGCGGCTGTTCCACGGCTGCCATTTTATGAACATACACATTAATGCAAAGCCGGTAGTCAGAGAAAGCGCGAAGACGGCCATATCAGGGGTGGTCTTCCATCTCCTGTGAATGAAAAAAAACGCTGAACATACCACTATCAGCCAAAAATGGATAAAATTTCCCGTGCTGTCTTCGTTAAAGGAAAATTGGACATCAAACGCCATACGATGGGATGTGACGCGATTGTCGCTGATGTCAACACGCGTCAGTTCATGGGCGATTTTAAGCGCACGCACTAATGTCTTGTTAATAGCGGCTTGTGGCGTGCCCATGTGCAGGGCCACGTTTTTTACCGCATTAGAAATCAAAAGCGGCAGCGGCAGCCCCCCCCATATTGTAGTCTTATCTCTGTAGAGCTCTGGCGCTATAGGATGGGCATATAGAGAGAAATTCCTCGCATAGTGCCCGATGTTAATCATAAGCACAGATAAAGCCATAATCAATACCCATGGCAGGGCAGTCTTTACACGGGATTTTCTTATCAGCGCGCCAGCACACCAAATTAGTACGGGAAAGCCATAAAGATACGCGGTTGATTTCACTAAGACGGCAATCCCAAGCGATATACCAGCGGCTAGGGCAGCCGCCTTTGACGGGGAGTCTTTTAAGCAAAGCGCGTAGTGCACAAAACACACAAGCCAAAAGGCCGCCGCATAGTCGTTTTGTGTACTTGTGGACTGCAAAATCCCCATCGGAATAGAGACCGCAATCGCCGCGGCTATGACCTGACCCCTTCTGTCTGCCCCAAGCCACCCCGCTATTAACGATACGCCAATCACACTACCAGCCATGCTTAACCACTGGACAAAATTGGCAAACCTGTCACCCCCGCCAAGTATCAGAAAATGAACAAGCGCAAACTCTGCCCCCGGATTAATAAACAACTGAAACGTCACATTGGTTGGATAATGGGCGACCCCGCGGTTTTCAATCCAGTGCATCACCCTTGAAAGATGATACGTCATAGAGTCCCAATTATTAGGCGCACTGACAAGGGCAATCGTGGCGGTTGCAACAAAGACAAAGGCTATATACGACAACAGGACAATCTCAAAGCGGTTGAGTTTTGGCCTCTTGCTAAAGGCTGCCTGCTTAGGCCTTAAGATGAGAAACACAAATATAATGCACGCTCCAAGCGCGGCAATCCCCCAAAACAAAAGGACAGGCCAAAACGACAATGCCGCAATCAGGCTCAGAAGCTCCGTCGATATGATGAGCAGACCGCCCCACACAACTGCCGCCGCCATAAATGACCTGCGCGGACATTGATAACAAGCAAGCGTGTGAAGCCCCTTATAAAAGATTAAAAAAGTAAAGAAAAAACACAAAAAAGATACGCCTAAATACATGGCCGGTGAGGGTTCCTATTAAGTTTTGCCGATTGCATAGACAGGCATATTAAATAACTCCCCTACTTTAAGTGCCGTTAACCCGGCGTCGTGCCAGAGTTTATGGAAGGATTCACTGGTATGAATCCACAGGTGTGAAAGGGGATTAAACATGTGCCGAAACTGGATAGACGCCTCAAGCGTATCGAGCACGGGACAATGTACCAGCCCCTTGCCAGAAGAGGACAGCCTTGATTTTACATTTTGAACGAAATCCCTTTGGTCGGGTGCGTGTTCAAGGACATCTATGACGACGATTATATCGTAAACTGGGTCGTTTTCAGCAGGGAAAGAGCCGTGGTGGACTAAGACTCCGGTTTTTTTTGTCACAAGGGCGGCCAGATTACTGTCCATCTCGACACCAGTGCAGTCATATCCGGCCTGCTTCAGCTCAAAAAGCAGACGGCCATTGCCGCATCCAACCTCAAGCACCTTAGCTGGAGGCTCTGCAAGACCCCTGAGCCAATTGATATAAAGAGGAACCCTGTCTAACATATCCCCCTCAAAGCGTTCTTCAACGGTAGGGCACTTGTGAACCTGCTGGTATTCGTACCAATAGGCGGATGAGTAAAACCGCTGCAGGCTCTGCGTGGACGGTCTGAATCTCACCGACTTGCAGCCGCATTCCGCACACTGGTGATAAAGCGCAAACTCTGGCGCCCAGGGGGCAAGCCGCCCACCACACCAGCAATGTGTGGTAAGCTCAAAGTCCATCATCCCTATGAATGATCTCAGGCCCTCGGTGGTGTGCTCAAGGAGAATCTCTTTAATTTGAATCGCTCGCATATGTTGTGCCTGCCCTATGCCTTGATTATTTTGCCTTTATATTTATGAGAATCTTTTATCATATTTCTCGTATCGACAACCATTGCGGCGTTTGAGGCAATGAAGTCCGGTTCATAGACCGAGTGGTCGGTAGAGATTAATACACAGTCATATTGGCGCAGGTTTTCCGCAGTAAGCTCTACGGAGGCCTTTTTAAAATGGTATTTTCTTGTCTTTGGCATCTCTGGGATATATGGGTCGTTATAATCGACAACGGCACCTTTTTTTTGCAGAATATCAAATAGTTTCAGAGACGGGGATTCGCGAATGTCGTCGAGGTCTTTTTTGTATGACATTCCAAGGATAAGAATCTGGGCACCCTTGATACTTTTACCTTTTTCGCCGAGCGCTTCTATGGTTTTTTGAATGACATAGTGGGGCATGGAGGTATTAACCTCTCCGGCCAGGTTAATAAACCTGGTTGATACCTCATATTCACGCGCCTTCCACGCAAGATAAAACGGATC
>JADFXZ010000307.1 GCA_015233265.1 Nitrospirota bacterium | reverse complement strand
AGACCTCAACCGGCGTCAACCACGACATCGAGGCCATAGCCGGAATAGTCAAAAGACATGACGACGCGCTGTTGGTAGTCGATGCGATAAGCTCTCTGGTTGCCCATGATCTCAAGACAGACGCCTGGGGGATTGATATTATGATCGGCGGGTCTCAGAAGGGGTTGATGCTCCCGCCCGGTCTTGCCTTCATAAGTGTATCAGAAAAGGCATGGAAAATGGCCGAGACGTCAAAAATCGAGAAGTTTTATTTCAACCTGAAGACCGAAAGGAAGAAACAGCAGGACAACCAGACCAATTTCACCTCTGCCGTAACGCTGATAATCGGCCTGAATGAGTCAATAAAGATAATTGAAAAGGAAGGGCTTGATAACGTGTTTAAGCGCCACGCCCTCTTGGCCCACGCCACGCGCGAGGCGGTTGCCGCCCTTGGCATGGGGCTATACGCAAAAGAAATGCCCAGTAACGCCGTAACGGCCATCGAAGCACCACAAGGCGTAGACGGTCAGAAGATATACAAGGTACTAAGAGAAAGATACGGTGTTACCGCCGCGGGTGGTCAGGACCAGGCCAAGGGAAAAATCTTCCGCATCGCCCACTTGGGCTACTCGGACAGATTTGACATCCTGACAGCCATCTCTGCTATCGAGATGACCCTCAAGACGCTTGGCGCGCCTGTGACGCTTGGCAAGGGGGTCGCGGTCTGTGAAGAAATCCTGCTATAAACAAACTATTTCTGGGGGTATTGCCTAATGAGAGTACTTGTAAGCGATAATATCTCAGACAAAGGGGTTGAGATATTAAAAAATGCAAAGTTAGAGGTTGACGTAAAGACCGGCATGACGCCGGATGAGCTAAAGGCCTGCATTGGGCAGTATGACGGCATTGTGATAAGAAGCGCAACTAGGCTGACAGCGGATGTAATCGAGTGTGCCGGCAACTTAAAGGTAATCGGGCGGGCAGGCTCCGGGCTTGACAATGTTGACAAGGCCGCGGCCACAAGCAAGGGAATTGTCGTTATGAACACACCGGGCGGCAACACAACTACGACGGCCGAGCACTCAATTGCCCTTATTGTCTCCCTTGCGCGTTATATCCCACAGGCCACACAGTCGATGAAAGAGGGCAAGTGGGAGAAGAAGAAATTCATGGGAATTGAGTTGTTTGACAAGACCCTCGGAGTTCTGGGGCTTGGAAACATCGGCTCTCAGGTTGCTAAGAAGGCGCTTGGCCTAAGCATGAAGGTCATATGCTATGACCCGTTTTTAAACGAAGACCTTGCAAGGAATATGGGCATAAAGAAGGTCGCATTAGATGAGTTATTCGCTGGTGCGGATATCATAACGATACACACACCGCTGACCAATGAGACGAGAAATATTGTTAATAAGGACTCAATTGCCAAAATGAAAGACGGCGTGAGGATAGTCAACTGCGCCCGCGGCGGGATAGTCGATGAGGCTGCCCTCTATGACGCGATAAAGGCTGGGAAGGTAGCCGGTGCCGCCCTTGATGTATTTGAGAAAGAACCGCCGAAGGATTCCCCTCTTTTGACCCTCGAAGAGGTAATCTGCACACCTCATCTTGGCGCGTCAACCCTTGAGGCGCAGGAAAACGTGGCATTAGCCGTGGCTGACCAGATTGCGGACTATCTTGTAAACGGCACGATTCGCCATGCCGTTAACTTCCCTTCGATACCGGCAGACCAGGTCAATACCCTTAGGCCCTACATAGATTTAGCTGAGAAGATGGGGCGTTTTGCCTCATTTTTCGTGGATGACACAGTGAAGGGGATAGAGGTAGAACTCAGGGGTAAGGCGGCTGAGATAATGGACGAGCCTATTTCGATTGCCGCTGTAAAGGGGTTTTTAACGCCCGTACTTGAGCATAATGTGAATTTCGTCAATGCCTCTCTCATAGCAAAAGAGCGTGGAATTGTGGTTAAGGTTACGAAAAATGCCGACGCGGGCGACTATTACACCAGGCTTGACCTGACAATAAAGACCTCAAAAAAGGCATTCAGCCTCTGCGGTACCCTGTTTAGTAAAATAGACCCGAGGATAATAAAGATAGATAATTTCATCATCGAGGTAATCCCCGAAGGGACGATGTTGTATATCAACAACCACGACAGGCCAGGCGTCATAGGGGCCATAGGGGCCATCTTTGGCGAAAGCGGCATAAACATCGCAAGGATGCACTTTGGAAGGGAGTCCAAGGGCGGCATGGCCGTATCTGTGGTCAGCGTTGACGGAGATATTGGCCAGGAGCTTCTGGAGAAGATTAAGAAGCTGCCCAATATAGTAGAAGTAACGAAAATAACGATGAACGGCT
>JADFXZ010000306.1:1914-2340 GCA_015233265.1 Nitrospirota bacterium | reverse complement strand
GCCTCTCATCTGTAGTCAGATAAATCCACGGCAGACGATACGGGGCGTGAAAGCCGGCGGATTTGAGCATATTGAGGTAGTAGTGGCTGTGGTGAAGCCGGAGAGTATCTGTGGTGACGGCAATGCCCTTTGTCAGGAGCAGCCCTCTGCCGTCACGCTTGTAGCCGATGCGCTGCCCAATAGCCGCAAGCCATGCTATAAACGCCGCGTCGAAGGCGTTTTGCAGCAGAATGGCCGTAGTGAAGCGTTCACTTTTTATGGTACGGGAGAGCCTTAACCTGCCCGCAATAGTTCTGTCTGCATCCTTGTATTGGATTATAGCCCCAACGTGCGGGTCTCTCTCAAAGAGGCTCGCAACGGCGGGGTTGACAAGCCGTGAGGTCTGCCCATCAGGGTATGCCGCCGCAATAGCCCTAAGTGCCGGGG
>JADFXZ010000306.1:0-1834 GCA_015233265.1 Nitrospirota bacterium | reverse complement strand
CGGTATAATAACAGTTTTTCTGCAGTATACTACACTCCATAATAAATTTCTTTATCTTCTATAATTGATTTTACATATTCCTTATCTACAGAATCAAATAAACCAAAATATAAGTCTGACTTTGAATTGCCCGAGGAATATATCTCAAATGACTTTTCCTGAATTACTCCATATGCAGGCAATTCATCTTTGATAATTAGGCTATCCATTGCCTCTTCTATAAATGGACGCAAATGATCTGGTACAGCTTATTTTCTCTGTTTCCCTTGTCTATTGTGTGCCGATCTTACAGGGATCCCTCGTTCTTCCTTGATTTGTGCGATATAACAAGGCTTAAACGTATTTGGGGAAGTTATCTTTCTCATGTTCAACCTCCTTAGAGCCATTTTATAAGACCAGCGGCTACTTACATGTTCTTATTGTAGCATATTATCATATCTCATCTCAACTGGCCGATTCAATGAAGCGCTTCTGAGCGCCTGTCTATCCTACTTTGGCCCTACAATTCTCCATGTCGTATCTGTAACGCTTGGCAGAGTTATAGAGCTGGTTGGCGTAATACCGTTCATCAGCCAAATTGCGTTAACTCCGGTTTGCGTATTTGTCCATACGATGTCCGGGTTGCTGTCAGCGTTGAAATCCGAGACTGCCGCTATCCTCCACGCGGTATCGGACACTGTTGCAATGTATTGAGACGATGTTGGAGTTGTGCCGGTCATAAACCATATAGCGTTATATCCGCTTGAGTTATTTCTCCAGAGGATGTCGATATTGCCGTCGTTGTTGAAATCCCCCGTTCCGACGATTTCCCATGTGAGGTCAGTGACCGCCGGTAGCGCTATGGCAGATTTGACCGATGTGCCAGTCATAAGCCAGATTGCGACACTCCCTGTGGATTGATTTCTCCAGAGGATGTCTGGATAGCCGTCGCCGTCGAAATCCCCCGTTCCGACGATTTTCCATGTCGTGTCTGACACACTTGGAATGAACTGGCCGCTTGTCACAGACCCTGCGGCAGTTACCCATATGGCATTATAGCCGTAGAGCTTGTGTCTCCACAATATGGCGGGATAGCCGTTTGATGTGAAGTCTGCCGTGCCAGCTATCTCCCAGTTTGTGTCAGTGTTGGCTGGAAGTGCCAGAGCGCTTGTAGCTGTGGCGCCGTTCATTAACCATAGGACATTCGAACCGTTGTATGAATTTCTCCAAAGTATATCAGGGTTGCCGTTTCCGAGGAAGTCTCCGGCAACTTTCTTTGTAAATGTTGCAGTGACACCCCTTGCCGAATTCATAGCGACTGTGCATGTGGCGCCGGCTGCGCTGTCACAACCGCTCCAGCTGGTAAATGTCGAGCCGGATGAGGCCGCGGCAGTAAGTGTAACCTGCGTACCTTTGCTGTATGTGGCTGTGCCGGTTGACCCGCTCCAGGAAAGCGTCCCTGAGGAGGGCGTAACTGTGCCTGCACCTGTGCCTTGCTTGACGACAGTCAGGACGGTATTATTAGGATTAGTAAACACAGCCGAGACGGCTTTGCTTGCCGACATTGTAACGGTGCAGTTTGAGCCTGAGGTAGAGTTACAGCCGCTCCAGCTGGTAAATGTGGAGCCGGAGGCCGCCGTTGCACTCAGGACAACCTGTGTGCCGCTTGCGTAAGTGGCCGTGCCAGTTGAGCCGTTCCATGAAATCGTCCCTGAGGATGGCGTAACCGTGCCTGAGCCTGAGCCGCTTAGTGTAACTGTCAAGGTTGGCTGGCTTGCCGATGATGTCTTAAAAGAACCCCACCAGGTGGCCCAGTTTGTGGGGCCTTTTGCGTACTCCTGAATAGTCCAGAATG
>JADFXZ010000305.1 GCA_015233265.1 Nitrospirota bacterium | reverse complement strand
GAGGGGTATATCTTAAGTCCACTAAAAAGTGGTCTTGACAAAGGGGTCCACTTTAATCAAACGAAAACGGTTTGCGGTCGTCTAACTTGATAAACACCGCACATATCCTTGAATCATACTGCGCGTACTCAAGCTCTCTATAACTTAGGTTCTTCATCTCTTTATATATCGCTGCCCTAAATATCTGTTCTACTGTCGGTATGTCCTGTCTGCCTATACAACAAGATTCTTTGCCCTTTGTGACATCTTTGCTTGCCATCTCTATTATCTCGCTATGCTCGTTCAGTATCGTATCTATTAGCGCCAGTCCAGGACTCAATGCCCATAACCCTTTCTCAAATTGCAACTTCAAATCGTTCAGTAGATTCATACTCACCCCTCGTTTCTGATTTCTCTGATATTATACCATTTCCCCTGATTTATTGAGACGTTAGAGTTTATGGACAGACTCTATTTAGACCAAGCTGCAACATTCTGGCTGCCAGCCGTCATACTTCATAACGTAATAAAACCCCAAGTGATTTTAGAGGGCGGTTAGTCGGGCAAATGTGGATAGTTGCTCATACCTGCCGAGGCCGGTTTGGAAATATAAAATTGACCAAGAATATCTTAACGTCCAAATATTAATGTGCCGCCGCGGCTTTCTCTGCCATTTTCTTTAAAATCACGCCTTTAATGGCAATTAAATCAGGGTCTTTTGGCGCGATGACAATCCCTTTTTCTATTGCGGCAAGGGCATCTTCGTATCTTTTTTCAGACATTAAAGAACAGCCCAGGGTCTTATAATACTCTGCCCTGTTGCCCTTGTACCACATGCGCGGCGAAACGGCTAGATAGCGCTGCGCCTCCTTCCCCCTACCCTTTGCAATTAGCGCTGCCCCCATGTTGAAGCTTAGCTCATCATTATTGGGGACTATCGCAAGACCCTTTTCAAATTGTACCAATGCCTCATCCACATTGCCGCTTCCCATCAGATACACGCCGTAGTTGTTATAGGCCATATAGTTTAATTCGGTTACATCGATGGCGTGCTTGTACAGTGTGCCTGAGTCTCGCCAATATTGGGTTTGCCTCCATGTAAAGACACCCAATACGGCACCTGCGGATATGATAAGCGCTATGTAGAGCGCCTTATTTTTTAAAATACCCTGTGAAATATCCCACATCCCCCATGCAATCACAATGAATATCCCGACAAGCGGCACATACGTATAACGGTCTGCCATCGGGGAAACGTTGACCTGAAATATCTGCAGCACAGGCACCAGCGTACCCAGATACCAAAACCATCCAACAAGCAAGTAGGGGTATTTTTTACGTACTGCCACGGCGGCGGCTGTTGCTGATACTAAAAACACTGAGGATATGGCAGTCTGCCACCACGGCCAAAAAATGATGTACGGATAGAGCACGGTAAGACGAAGGGGGCTGACCATATGTACCAAATACCCCGTGCATGAGTTTATCGCTCTGATTATTCGCGCGCTCATAGGCAGCATGTCAAGCGGGATAACCGTCCCAAGTGCTACCTGAGGGACAATCGCTATCATAAGCGATGCCCCGGAAATGATAAAAAGAGGGATTTTCTCGACTATCAGGCTTGGCATGCCCACTATTTTTCCTTCCTTAAATCGCCCAAGCGGCCAGTAGTCTAAAAGCAGCAGTAAAAACGGCACAGTCACCAGCATTGGCTTTGACATCAGCCCAAGCACAAAGGCGGCAAGCACTGACAAGTATCTCAACAACACAGGCCGCCGCACGTAATAAAAGTAGAAGATAAGGAGCAAAAACCAAAAAAAAGTCGACAGGACATTTTTTCTCTCAGCCGCCCACGCCACAGAATCGACACTCATCGGATGCAGACAAAACAACACCGCCACAAATACACTCTGCCAAACCCCGCCCGTCATCAGCCTCAGACACAAAAACAACAGCACTGTATTGGCCATATGAAAAAACAAGTTCGTTAAATGATGCCCCTTAGGATTCAGGCCGAACAGTTCGATATCCGCCATATGAGAAATCCACACAAGCGGGTGCCAATAGGAAAAATACGACGTTGAAAATGCCCACCTGATGTTTTCCATGTTAAGGCCGGAGTGGATTTGGGTGTTTTTGACGATGTAGTCGTAGTCGTCGTATGTAACGAAATCATTAAATCTCAGCGGGAGATAGCTAACGAAAGCGGCCGCAATCAGCAATACTATAATTAAATATATTAACTTGAGCTGCCTGTCCATAGTGTAAGGCGTATTATAGCAATTTACCAGTTTCAAGGCAATACGCGCTGGCGTCATCACGGTAAATTTATTCTCCATCAAGCACATGCGGTAGAAGCTGAGTTTTTTGAC
>JADFXZ010000304.1 GCA_015233265.1 Nitrospirota bacterium | reverse complement strand
GAGGCGTCTTCAAACCACGGCTCGCATCTGGATTCTATCATGGCGATTATCTTAAATTTTTTGAGAAAGAATTTTTGAAGTTCATACCCATACGCAACGTCTAACCACGAATTGGACGTAACAATCCCCATCCTTCCACCTTCCTTGAGATGTCTTGCCGCGTGAAAAAACAGATACGCATAAATGTCTGCCTTGCTTGAGAGTTTTAACTTTCTACCGAGAAACAACTCTGGATAATCATTACTCCAATCACAAAAGAGGGTGTTTTCAAGCATGTTCTTATATCCATCAATCCTTTTTTCTATTATTTCCTGGCGTATGTATGGGAAATTGCCGACGATGGCGTCAAAGCGTGGTATCGTCTCGTCAATAGTAAAATCAGTGCCTTGCGGCTTCTTTGGAGGCGGGAACCTGAATGTTGCGCCGGTTTTAACCTCAAAGAAATCCATTGGTACAATACGAGGGAAGTTTTCGTAATCCTCTATGTTTTGTTTATAGAGATTAATTGTTGCAAGTTCGGCGGGGAAATGGGAAACGTCTATCCCCCATATCATAGAGAGCAATTTCTTATGGTCTCTCTCTCCCCAGTTTTTTAGTCTGTCATATGCCCTGATAAGAAATGTTCCGGTGCCGCAGGCAGGGTCTAATACCTTGTCCGAGCGTATTCTGACGCAAAATGCTGTGATTAGGTCTACAAGGTCTTCGTTAGTGTAATATTGCCCAAGCGTGTGCCGCTCATCCGGTGGAATCAGTTTTTCAAAGACATTTCCAACCACATCCTGCGGCATCTGCGAAAAATTGTATTTATTCAACGTTTCTATGAGATTAACCAGTGGTTCAACACCATTCTTAGGATATGGCACCTTATCGGGAAAGTCTTCAGCGAACACAGCCTGATAGTCAATCTGTCTGGCAATCTCAAAATATCTCTTTAACTCCTTGTCAATGTCGCTGGGATTAGTACCGGATAAGACAAGCTTTGGCATGTCACAGCGGAAGCGGCGTAACGTTAAATAAAAGAGTATCTTTCCCAATAGCTTGTAAACAATTTGACCTGAAACAACTTCGTAAAATGCCTGTCCTGCCTCATTAACCGCAATGCCCTGTTTTGCCGCCCATGCAAGCAGCGCCTTATTAAATGAAGAGTCTTTCCCTGCTTCCGATCTCAACGAATCGACAACATGAGGCCTGATAGCCTTGACCGCCTCTGAAAGCTGATGGACAAAGTATGTGGCGTCAACATCGGCAAGATGCAGGTGTCCTTCACGATGAAGGGTAGAAAGGTCATTTAGTATCTCTTTTATTCTTGATTTGAGAAGTTGTTGTCTGGGGACAACCCATAAGTCGTCTGGTGTGGAGATTTGAACAATCGGAGGATAGGTCTTATATCTATATTCCTTCGACACCTCTTCGGATATTGGCGTTCTCCAGATGACGGCGTCTGTCATATTGCAAGTTACAAAATAATCTGCGTGCATTGCCCTTGCCTTACGAGCAAATAGATCAAGTAATTCTTTATCTTCTGCGGATGTTGCCGGAGTCTTCAATTCCCAACCGCAAAACCCCTGATTGGCCTGCCTGTTAAGCCATAGTTGAATGTCGGGGAATCTTGTTTCGTTGTCTGCAACCTTTACAGATGGCTCTGATGAGGCAACTTCAAACGGATGCTCGCCATCTTTTAAGAACTCATTAAGCCATGATATTACTTGACCCTGGAACTCTCTTTCGTTGGATTTAACGTCTGACACCCGTCTATTCCCACTCGATTGTGCCCGGGGGCTTGCTCGTTATGTCAAATACTACGCGGTTTACTCCTTTTACCTCGTTGATTATGCGGTTTGAAATTACTCCAAGCGTCTCATACGGTACGCGCGCCCAGTCTGCCGTCATGCCATCGACACTGTTTACCGCCCTCATGGCAATTGTGTAGTCATATGTCCGCTCGTCTCCCATCACGCCCACTGTCCGTAGCGGTAGGAGCACGGCAAACGACTGCCATATCTCATAGTAGAGTCCGGCCTTTTTTATCTCCTCGATAACAATCGCGTCGGCCTCCCTCAATATCTGAAGCCTATCGGCGCTGAGCTGCCCTATGCACCTTATGGCAAGCCCCGGCCCTGGAAACGGCTGGCGATAACAGATCTCATCCGGCAGCCCAAGCTCCTTGCCTATCTCCCTCACCTCGTCCTTAAATAGCTCCCGTAATGGCTCGATTAGTTTTAGTTTCATCACATCTGGCAGCCCACCCACATTGTGATGGGACTTAATTGTCGCCGATGGCCCCTTAAACGACACGCTTTCTATTACGTCCGGATAGAGTGTGCCCTGGACAAGGAACTCAACTCCGCCTAAT
>JADFXZ010000112.1 GCA_015233265.1 Nitrospirota bacterium | reverse complement strand
CGCTATCTTCCCTTTATATAACGATTTTTCCAGTTTTGCACCAGGAACATCCGATAAAAAGAGAAATCAAATCACTTAACCCAAAAAAAGAGACCTCTGTTGAGGATAACCATATTATCGCCCACCCGTCCTATGAAATCAACCACGACTTTATGAGCCTCGGATTTAGGGAAACCATTGTTAGTGATGGTGTGCCGATAGACAGGAATTTCTACCTGATAGCCAAAGATGGCAGCTTCTATTTCCATGAGGGCGGCGTTTATAAGCAAGGCGACCTGAAGATAATATTCGACGAAAGAAGCCGTATGCTGATTGACCATAAAGACCGTTGGAACAGGAAAAAAATAGAAGAGTTTGTGACCGCTCCTATCGCTCCTGTAAACGTTTACGGAGTGGTAAAACAGACACTCAAGAAGTATGTTGAGCTTGCTAAAGAGGCTTCTTATGGTTTATTGGCTGCATGGATAATCGCCACATACTTCTATCAGGTTTTTTACTCCTTTCCTTATCTATTCCTTTATGGTCAAAAGCAATCAGGTAAGAGCAGGGTTTTATCTATCCTTGCCTTGCTGTGTTTTAACGCTATGAAGGTGAAAGGTGTATCCATGCCAAGCCTCGTTGATAGTGTGGACGGTGTAAGGGGCACATTCCTAAATGACCAGTCTGAAGCCCTGAGCAGTGATGTTGGCCTTGTCGGTCTCCTTGCAGACGCCTATGTTCGCGGCGGTGGTAAGAGACGAATCGTCGATATTTCAAACAAATCACGCCGCATTGTAGAGTTTGAAGTTTTCAGCCCAAAGGCATTTGCCAGCTTTAAAGAGATTGACCCGGACTTAAAAGACCGCTGTATTTTGATTAGCATGATTCGAGCTGAAGAAGAATATCCTGAACCTGAACCATTTTTACCTATATGGGCGGAGATTAGGGATATTCTTTATCGAAACCTTTTGAGTCGATGGCAGGAGGCACAGGATGTTTATATTCATACCGGAGCCGGTGTTTCCCATAGAGTCAGGGAACTGTGGAGACCGCTTGAAACGGTACTGACAATGGAAAAGGTTGACGATACAGAAAGACAGAGCGTATTTAACTACTTCATGGGTTCAATGGTTGAATCGCAGACGGAGCTGTCTGATAATGAAAACGCGCTGTTTGAAGCCTTGTTTGAGCTTTTAAGGGAATGCGGCACAGGGATTTTCACACCAAGCGACATTGCCGAGAGAATAAAAAAAGACCCTGACGTCAATGAGAAATCATTGACGAAGTGGATTGGCAAGTCGCTGAGTAAGTTTTCCCTCTATGATTCCCATGCCGGACGGAAAAATAGAAAGAGGGCTTACAGCTTTTCATATGACCACGTTGAAAAAATATTTAGTAGATACTCGAACCTAAATGGTTTTAATGGTCAAATGGTAAACAGTAAGGAAAATCAACCGTCTATGAATGACCATTGCAAAAAAATCAATGGTACAGCGGATGGGTTTAATGGTACGGGCGATGTCGTGAATGGTAACGATACCATTAAAGAACCATTAGATACCATTGCAAAAAATCCAATGGTCAACGACAAACCCGCATGTTATAAGGCTGAAGACCATGTTACCATTGAAACCATTGATAACCAGACAGAAGAAAATATTTCTGTTTTGGAAACATCTGTGGAGGTGGAGCTATGAGATACGCAGCCTCAATACCTTTGACCATCAAGACCCCGAAGGGTGTTCTCAACATAAGGGCCGGGCAGCCCTTCAAGGTAGCCAATAATGAATTTCTACTTGGGCTTATTAAAGAGGGGAAGGTTCGACCGGTACAGGACATCATAAAAGAAGAGTATCGCCATTACACAAGGCGCCTCAGCGAATTTCCTGAATTGAACATATCGGCATGGCCGGAGTTAAACCAAGAGATACAGGCGGCCACAGGGAAGTTGAACGAGGCTAAAGAAAATGAAGACCTGCCGACCTTCACTCAGGCCAAAGAGAAGGTTCTATCCCTCTACATGCAGGCATTAGCTTATGCCGCCCCCCACAGCGTAGCTGTTAAGGTATGGTCCGAGGTGCTTCAATGTTTCCTATGGGTTGTACCGGACAGAGGCGATGTTAAGGCCATTCGTGATAGCGGCGTTTCGGGGGCTATCTATGCTCATGGTGAGGTTAAGGCTTTAAAGGGCAGTGCGCCTGAGCACCTAAGAGCTGTCCATGCGGCAAAGGTGGTATTTACAGATGGGATGGTTAAAGATAGTGTCGATGCTAAACAGACAGTGCGGGTGCCCGAACCGCCCACAGCAGAGACCGGCGGGCTGAACATTCAGCCGGCTAAACCGCTTCCTTGTTTCGGCATGGCTGGTGCAGTCGATTACAACAGGTGGCACGGCTGTAAGGAGTGGAGGTTGAAGTTCCACGCCGGTACAGGCCGGTTACAGAGGCAATGCCGACACTCTGATGATTGGTGTTTAAGGCTGTATCAGGACGGGGAGAAGGCTACCATCGAGGCTGGAAGTGACTGAAAAAGAGTGGTTTCGTGCGCGGTGAAGCTAAAGAAGTGAAAAAATAGTGAAAGGAATCTTTAAAAAACAATGATAGAAACTTTGACGACACCTGAAAATAGTATGAAAAAGGTGGTAAAAGGTGCTCAAACAAGCCCTATAAACGTGAGAAATACGGTAAAAAAGGCCGGTGGTAGGCCGCGCAAGGGGCACGAGAAGCCAAAGCCAAAGGCTGACTTCAACACGCTGGAGCTGCTCAAGTCGATGCTGAATAAGGCCAAAGAGCGCGGCGATAGTAAACTGGCGGCGCGGCTGGAGACTGATTACAATTGGTTTATGGGGCAGTATTGCAAATTTCTTATGAGGAAGGCAAACGAGATGTTCAAAAAGAAAAGGAGACCTGCATGATACAACTTGAGCTTAACTCAGACATAAGATTCAAGGCCGCAGACCTACCGGCGCCGGTACTGGAGACAATCGAGAGGCGCTTGACAATGGCGAATCCTAAGTATGCCGAGAATGAAAAGTATGGCCGCTGGCAGGGGGACACTGAACCTGAGCTGCACTTCGTCGAATACATAGGCGGCCATGACGGCTTAGTGGTACGAATCCCCAGGGGCTTTATCTATCAGCTCTTGGGAATCCTCAAGCAATATGGCATTAAGCATGAGATAGCCAATCATACGACAGTGCATGAGCCGGTTTCGTTTACCTTTACCGGCAAGTTGTTTAAACACCAAAAGAAAGCCCTGGACGCTATCTTGAGTAAAAAGTATGGTGTCCTGCAAGCGCCAACCGGCAGCGGGAAAACTGTCATCGGGTTGGCCGCAGTAGCGGAGAGGAAACAGCCGACCTTGATTGTAGTCCACACAAAGGAGCTGCTTTACCAGTGGCAGGATAGAGCAATACAGTATCTTGGATTAGACAAAGAGGAAATCGGGCTTATTGGAAACGGCTACAAGTCCATAGGGCTTCTCACTATCGGGATAAAGAACACGCTGGTAAACGTCATCGAGGGAATAAAAGACCGATTTGGGTTTATCATCGTTGACGAATGTCATCACACGCCGGCGGCCACGTTCATGGACGTTGTAGGGCGACTATCAGCGGCGTACATGCTTGGACTATCGGCCACGCCATACCGCAAGGACAAGCTGACACGGGTAATTTATTTCTATCTTGGCGACAAAATCCATGAGATAGAGACAGCCGACCTACAGGAAAGCGGCCATATTCTTAAAGCTCAACTTGAGATTATTGAGACAGGGTGGGACTATCAGTATTCGGACGATTACAGCAGTATGATTTTAGAATTGACAGAAGATGAGGTACGAAATGAAATCATCCTTGAGGCCGTCTTAGGACAACTGCAGGCCGATAGAGGCATTGCGCTGGTGTTGTCCGATAGAAAAGACCATTGCCGGTATCTGCATAATCAGCTTATTGGTGAGGGCGTGAGAGCTGCGTTACTCTTGGGCGATATGCCAAAAAAAGAACGAGCGGCCATAGTGGACGGGCTTAGAGCTGGTGAGTATCGTGCTTTGGTTGCCACAGCGTCTTTAATCGGTGAGGGCTTTGACTTGCCGGATATATCGAGTATCTTTCTGACTGTGCCTGTAAAGTTCAGTGGCCGCCTGACGCAGTATGTAGGCCGTGCCTTGAGGACGGTGGAGGGTAAGACGGAGGCGCGGGTATTCGACTTTGTAGACCAGAATCCGATATTAAGGCACTCATTCAAGAGCAGGTTAAATACCTATAGCCGCATGGGGATTAAGGCAGAAGCAGCATCTGTCGTGGCGGGGCAATGACCACAAACAGGAACAGGCAGAGAGGCAAGGCCGCAGAGCGGGCGGTTGCCAAGCGCATGAACGGTAAACGTGTAGGCATCATGGGCGGCCAAGACGTAGAGCATGAGCTGTTTTCAATCGAGGTAAAGAGCCGGAAGGCGTTTGTAGCTGGTGATTGGATGTCGCAGGCGGTGAGGAACTGCCCTGAAGATAAGACCCCGCTGGTGGTAGTGCATGTGTCCGGTCAGCGGCACACAGAGGATATGGTAATTATGCGTATGAAGGACTTTGAAGATTTCTTGGGGAAGGTATTTTGAATCTCTTTTTCAGGCACAACATAGGCACAGGCACTTATAAAGCAAGGAACGAAGCGGGTTTATGAAGACGCAGAGGATTAATACTCCTTCGGAGCGGCCTAAGAAGCGTCTCTACTCTATCATGGACGCCGCTGAATACTTGGGACGCACGGAGTGGTCTATTCGTGAAATGGTATGGGCAGGAAAGATACCATGTATCAGAGACGGGCGCCGTATCCTTATTGACGTCAATGATATGGATAAGTGGATTGAGAGAAGCAAAACAATCTATACTTTTTAAACCTCTTTATTTTTTTCTTGACAAACATAGGCCAACGGCTTACTATAATATCATGACACCGATTGAACTTAAACAATGGAGAGCTAACAACGGGTACAGTCAAGTAAAGTTGGCAGGGGCACTAAGCGTTATCCCTATTACAGTTTCCCGATGGGAACGTGGAGTTAGGGAAATTCCTAAATTCCTGCATTTAGCCCTTAAATACTTGGAATTGAAAGGAGGTGAGGCAACAACTAAAGGGCACGAAAACGAGAAAAGAAAAGGAGGTACGTAAGATGGGCAGTATTTATAAGAGAGGAGATGTTTACTGGATTAAATACTATCGTGGCGGCAAGCCATACCGTGAAAGCGCAAACTCATCTAAAGAGACCGATGCCAAAAGACTACTCAAACTGAGGGAAGGAGCTATTGTCGAAGGAAAGTTTACAGGTTTGAGGGTTGAGCGTATCCGATTTGAAGAGCTGGCTGAGGACTTTTTATCCGATTACGAAATGAATGCAAGGAAATCGCTCAGTAAGGCGATGAGGAGCGTAAACAATCTTTCTAAATACTTTGAAGGATTTAGGGCGATTGATATTACAAGCGATAAGGTCAAGGCATATGTTGTCTCAAGACAGAAGGAGGGATTAGCCAATGCTTCAATCAACAGAGAGCTTGCGGCGCTAAAGAGGATGTTTTCCATAGGAGCTAAACAAACGCCTACAAAAGTTAATCAAGTCCCTTATATTCCCATGCTCAAGGAAAACAACGTGCGTACTGGATTCTTTGAGCATGACGAGTTCCTGAGAATGAGAGAAGCGTTGCCGGACTATCTTAGACCAGTTTTTGTTATGGGTTATTACACCGGTCTAAGGATTGGTGAAATTCTTTCGTTAAAATGGATGCAGACCAATGTCTTTGAAAAGAAGATAACGCTCGATGCTGGTACTACAAAAAACGATGATTCAAGGGTTGTACCATTGGTCGGCGAACTATACGATGTTATCTTAAAGCAGAAGATGTCGAGAGATTCCATGTACCCTGAATGCCCTTATGTGTTTTTCAGAGAAGGGAAGCAAATCAAGGATTTTAGGGGTGCATGGGAAACTGCAATCAAGAATGCCGGCCTAACGCGCCGGTTCATATTCCATGACTTACGGCGGTCGGCAGTACGGAATATGACACATGCCTTGATACCGGAGAAGATAGCCATGAAGATAAGCGGACATAAAACCCGTTCAGTGTTCGACCGCTATAACATCGTCAATGAAGACGATTTAATTAACGCATCCAAAAAGGTTTCCGGTATGCTACAGGAGAAAGAGGAAAGCCTTCAGGCACAGTTGGGCACAATTACGGGCACAGACGGGAATTTGAGGAGGATTAAGTAGAATGGGAAAGCTTCGCAGAGCCGCTTATTTATTAATGCCGGTGGCCGGACTCGAACCGGCACGAGCGCGAAACCCGAGGGATTTTAAGTCTCTTTCAAGTATTTTTTAAGTTTCCTTAAAACACAATAACTTATTGATTTATATAAATAATTCGACTGGAAGAAAATCTCATAAAAAGGACGATTTTCTATAAAAAAGAAGAAATTCTTTCCCCATTCTTTCCCCAAAATGCTCAGGGGACTAAATTATAAAACCAAACCCGGTGAAAGAGTTACAAGCAGGGCCACTATATTTTAACACGAAAACCAGCCTTCGCGCAGAAAGTTCCAGACTCTATTTTCAGGCGGGAGCTCTTCTATTTCCGGCTCCGGCATATCCGGCGGTGGGAAGGTCATCACCCTGTGTACCTTGTTCTTTATTTTAATCAATGACACATAGTCGTCTAATTTAATAAAATCATCGGCCTTAACTCCGCCTCCATACTCATGCCGCATTCTGTCAGCCTCGTCATAGCCAATTGCGAAACACACTATCGTATTGGCATTGCCCAAGACTGATTTCAACACGCTCTTGTCTATTTGCCCGAATTCTTGATGCGCGAGCACAAATCCTACCTTGTACCCTCTGGCTAGGGCTAATAAGTGAGAGAAGACCGGGCTGATGGCAGTTTGAAATTCGTCGATGAAAACAATCAGCGGGTGTTTTCTGCGTTCAAACTCAACATAGCTTCTCACATAATGGGCGATCAAAGATGTGATATATACTCTATTATCGAAGGTCATCATCGAGGTGTCGGCTAATAGAACCTGCTTTTGCTTCGCAATCTGCCCTATATCCAAGTCGTTTTCACCACAGACAATCTTTTTAATCTTGGGTCTGCCACCATGCCCGCCAGTCGGGTCGCCAGCCTGGTGGCGCTTTCTTGAAATAGGGCAGCCTTGGGCTTCTTGGAAACCGGATCAACGGCCACATCCTGCCAATATTGCGGGCGGTACTTATTCTCAAAATGCTTTTACCGTGAAAATCATCCTAAGCTAAGGCACAAAACCCCCCTTACCGTCTTTT
>JADFXZ010000029.1:5751-17863 GCA_015233265.1 Nitrospirota bacterium | reverse complement strand
CTGATGATGAGCCACAGACGGGTGAATCAACTGATTTGATTGACCCTAAGTAGGGCGACCCCTTCAGAGCAAACGATCTTTTTTTAACTCATCTTCGGCCTACTCTCTTAACTTGAGACTCGTAAACTGGGATATTTTATGATAAATATTATAATTTTATGTTACTTATATGTAACAATCATAATTATCACGATGATATATAAATATCACCAACTTAGGATGTATACATTGAGTAGCAATAAGTTGTATAATTATATGGTCAGTGTTTGCTGCGCTGGTGTTTTGTCACGGATTGTTTGTATAATGAAGAATATAAGATTAATAGAATTGTTGGATTTGGGAACTGGGGCAAATCCTTACTTAACTGCCGCTTGTGGTTTGGCATTTGCTGAGAGCGCTGCGGTTAGCTTTGAATCGCAAGGCCATATACGTAGCGTGGAGTTAAAAGTGGAAGGTGATTTCAATGAAATATTCGAACTCACCATGCCTGAGGTGACAGACCAGATGAAACAGTGTTATGCTGAAGCTGAGCGTGCAACTGAAGATGGTGCTTATGGCGTAGCAATTATGTTGATTCTTAATCTTACAGATTATACGGTCATTGAAAAATCGAGGAGGGGTACCGCGTTTGATTATTGGTTAGGAAATAAAGACGATTATGATGCCTTTAACAATCGGGCACGGTTAGAAGTGTCGGGAATACGGCAGGGTAGTGATAGCGCCATTAATACGAGGTCAAAGACTAAAATAGAAAGACTGAATAAAAGGGTTAGTTCTTTACCAGCTTTTATAATAATCGTGGAGTTTAGCAAGCCAAAGTCAAATATAAGAAAATTATGAATGAATCATTGATATTGCATAGAAAGGCTATGGATTTTGCTGAGCATGCTTTTTCTCATAAGCTCAAAGGTGATACAGAGAAAGCTCAGGAGTCTTTTTTACTCGCGTTTGAGTGTGAACTCAAGGCGGCTGAATCTTATAAGAACTCTACGATTGAACCAACGAGGTCTGTCTTATATCGCAGTGCCGCTACTCTTGCATGTGATTGCGGCAATCTTAGAGAGGCTGAACGATTAGTCGCAATTGCACTCTCCGGCGATCCACCAGAAGACATCGCGGATGAACTGTTTGATTTACTTGAAGACATATATTATAAACATGGTCTTGAAACGCAGGACAGTGAGCTTGACATGGAGACATTAGATAACTCAGATTTTTACCGCCTAATGATTGAATGCAGGGATACGGAATCTCTTAGTCGTGATTTGGCAAAAGAATATTATAGGTCAATTGCAGCATAATGGACTTCAATTATAATAAACAGTTCCTAAAAGACCTTGCTTCTTTGCCTTTGCCTTATAAGAAACGAATTGAAAATATTGTGTTTGAAGAGCTGCCTTTGTATGATCATGATTCGCTTTTTCGAAAATTACTAAGAATAAAAGGACACGATGGATTCTATATTATAAGAGTTGGAATTTATCGAATTGCCTTGTGCATCATTTCAGACAAACTGGAATTTATACGAGTGTTTCATAGAGAGGGTTTTTCCATTAAAAACGACAGTTAAAAATTATAAAGTTATGGGAGGTAGTATGCGTTAATATATGTACCCGACAGAAGCAGGGGTAGGCAATGACTGGATAGAGGAGATGTTAAACAAATAGGGTGGCTTCAAAGAAAAGGTATTTTAGTTTTCCTTTTGATAATACTGAACCTTCTACCCTCCCAAATGAAGGTGATATTTACATGTATATGTATTATACATATAAAAAAACGACAGCTCCATCAGTAGCTGGTACGATTCGTTTCAGGATACATGTTATTGCATGGGGAGAAGAAGAATTTAGAGGTTTAAACGGACTTCATAAAGACATTGATGCAACGAGGCATGGTTCTAAAGACAAAATATGGTTTCTCTGTGATTATGCTGAGGAGATTTGTGTAATCTCTGACAAATCAACAGAAAGAGCATTAACTACTAATGATTTTATTCATTTAGATAAAGATACAGGATTACCGGACGGAGTGACCATTGTATATGCTATGCGCAATAGCATTCCGAAGGTGAGAGGTGTATCAACTTTGTTTCTGAAAAGGCGCTATCAGCATGGGTTTAAGGTGAGTTAAAAATAATGGGGGACGGTCAGCTTTTTACTGATTCAGTGGAAGACTGCGTCCCCCTTGTACCTGTGCGCTATATGTTCATCCTGATTTTTATAAAATCATCGATGCTTAGTCCTGCACCTTCAAGGATTTTTTTGAAGGTCTTTGGCCCACTACACCGTAACCTCATAGACCTTTGCTTCAAGCGGTAGGAGTTCCTCCGTAGGTCTCAGGTATAACTCAAGGGCTTCCATGAAATTCTCGCGGGCATCTTCAAATGTATCTCCATAGGTAACACATCCTGGCAGCTCCGGGCAGTAGGCAACATATACATCCTCATCCGGTTCAACTATTATTCTAAGTTTCATAAGGTTTATCCCTCTGTCATTAATGTTGAAATAAAAAGCCGCTTATTCATTTTAGCATATCATAAATGTTAACTCAAAAGCTCATTTATCAATAAATAACAATCTCGCACTTCCTTAATATCGGAATTTCGTGTCTCAAGTACCACGTTTATCTTTCTTTTCATTATTATGGCGGCGAAGTTTTTTAATATCATGTATTGAACGCTGTCTGAATGTATTGGCCAGTGTTTGTCTGTCAGGCCGTCGTTTTCTGACAGGTGCAGCTCCAGGATTCTATGGGAGTATTTCTCAAAGAGCAGCTCCACAGCCTCGGCGTATTTAAATCCGGTTTGGCGCGAGGAAATCTTCAAGTGCCCCAAGTCCAGCAGCAGATAAACACCTGGAAATCTGTCGAGCATCTCCATTATGTCAGCTGGCGCAATCATAAAACAACAGTGCCTGTCCGGATTTGGGTAGAGATTTTCAAGCGCTAGTTTCGTATCTGGATAGTTCATCTTAAAATCGGAGAATGATTTTCCCACATCCTTAATTGTAAAGGCATTTGTGTTACTGGGATTAACCAGTATTTCTTTGCTGAGACCAAATGACTTCTTAAACCCTGAGTGTACAGAATAATAGGGAATATCGAGCATCCCAATAAAAGTTGCCGCCTCGGTTATAAATGAGTGGGTTCTGGGGCTGTTTTCTGCGAAATTCATAATAAAGTGCGTTTTTGGGGGCGGGAAATAGCCGTGCAGCAGGAATTTTAGTCTCAAGCGTCTCTTTGTCTCGATAAGTTTGTTTAACAGCCCCTCCTCATAATCGCACCCGCCGCTGAGTTCTATGTTTTTTGTGATATGGGCGCAACGCTCTACGCACTCTATGACGCTTGTGGCGTTTATCGATGATGTCGAGACGTACAGCATTCTGCTATGTTGTGTTTTTTATATAATTTGTTACGATAAAGCGGGCGAAATCCATTGAGCTTGTAAAGGCCGGCGATATGGAATTAAGCACATGGACTGAGCTGCCATCCTTGACCACAAGAAAATCTGTGACAAGCTCCTTTGTCTTCCAATCGACAAGCTGCGGCCTGATTCCCGCCTTGTCTGTGGGGATTACGTCCTCAGGTCTGAGGTCTTTAACTAGAACGCGGGCATCCTCGAAGAAATACTTAAACAGGTACTTCTTAGGCTCAGTAAAGGCAACCTCTCTGAACTTAGGGTTTTCCGAAAACAACACCAACGCCCTCCTCATGATCTCAAACGCCTCCGAGTCCACGCCTTTTAATATGCCGTAGTTCTCTCTACCAAGGGCCGGAATTGCAGTTGGCCCAAGGTATACGCTGCCGTCTATCCCCTTTGTGAAATGCACCCCAAGAAACGGATTTCTGATGTCTGGTACGGGATATATACTTGCCCGAATCATCCCGGCCCGCTCAGGCCGCAATTTCCTGTATATGCCCTTAAACGGCACGAGGCTTATATCAAGCCCAACACCAAACGCGTGGGCAACCTTGTCGCTGTATGCCCCAGCCGCGTTTATAAACGTATCGAATTCTATTTCCCCATTTGTTGTCATGCAGTTTTTGCTTCCCTTTAGACCCTTAAATTCAGTATTCTTGAGTATCTTGACTTTCCCTGTCTTAATGAGGCCGTCATAGAGTGACTTTAGTATGGCCTTTGGGTCAACCACCGCCGTGTCGGATGAGTAGAGGGCGGTTTCACAGGTCACTGCCGCCGGTTCGATCTCAGCAAGCTGACGCTCATCGATAAGTTCTACCCTTGCCCCGTTTGCCGTTGCCCTGTTGAATAATTCTTTTAAGATTGGGATTTCTTTTTCGTTTTTGGCAACGATCACCTTGCCGGATTCAAAGAGCGGGAGGCCGTGTTGCCTGCAGTACTGCCGCATCAGCATATTTCCCTTGAGGCAGGACTTTGCCCTTAGTGTATCTGGCGAGTAATAAACCCCTGCGTGCAGCACACCGCTATTTCTGCCCGAGGCGTGCAGCCCAAGCGCGTCTTCCTTTTCAATTATAGTGATTGCCTCATATCCGTCCTCAACGAGTTGCCGGGCAATCGTAAGCCCTATGATTCCAGCGCCGCATATCAGGACATTGGCTACTTCCACCATATCTTCTCCCTTAGTACCTGATACATGTATGCTGCCCCCCATTTTATTGTCTGCAGCTTTGCCTCTCCGCCGATTCTGTTGGGTTCGTCGCCCGGGATTTCAGTGATTTTCAATTTGCGTTTTGCTGCACGGGTTGATAAGATTGGCTCCCAGAACAGCCTTGTCCTGAATAATCTTTCGGGGGTTGTGAATGTAATTTCTTTATCTAAATCGAGGCTGCTTACCAGATCTTTTTTGTACGCGCGATAAATCCCCATGACATCCGTATATTTCGCGTCGTAGAGGAGATTTACTGTGGTCGTGAATAACCAGTTGCCAAATGAGGTTACAATGTTGTCGTCGTCGCTCTTTGCCCCTTGTGCGTATCTGGAGACGATGACCATGTCGTAGCCTTCCTTCATCTTCTCTATCAGCTGCGGTATCAGCTCCGGGATGCAATTACCATCGGGGCTGAATGTAATAATCACGTCGCTTGTTATATAGTTGACAGCCTCGTACATTGCCCTTCTGGCACTTGGTGTCTTTTCAAGAAATAACTTATAACCGTGTTCTTTGATATAATCTATGGTGCCGTCTGTGGAGTTGCCATCGACAAAGACTATCTCATCGACCCAGCCGTCCTTAATCTGCGGCATTATTTGTCTCAGCCCGATTATTTCATTAAATGTTGGTATCAGTAAGGCCGTTTTCATTCATTTCCTCCGTGCATTAGCCATATTCTACGGCTCATCGAGCAGTTTTCGTTTAAGTCTGGTCTTTGTCATCTCTGTGATGTGTGTTTTTAGTGCGGCCCCAAACTTCTCTTCAATCATGTTCAGATATCTCGTACCTTCGAAATATCTGTGGAAGGCGCTGTCTCTGAAGGCAAGCACCTCTTTGGCCTCACAGTATTTTGTCGGCAGCGGTTTTGCACAGTATGAATGCTGGGAAAAATCGCTCCACTTATCAGGCAGCTCCCAGCCCTCTTCAACGGCTATCGAATAGAGCCTTGAGCCGGGATACGCCATCGCACAGTAGAAATTTGCAAACTCACAGTTCAAATCCACAGCCATCTGCAGGGTCTCTTCCATTGTTGCGATGGTGTCATCTGGAAGGCCGAATATATAATTGCCAATTACCCGAATACCGGCGTTGTGAATCTCTCGTATTACGCTTCCAATTGCCTTTGACTTTATCTTCTTATCAACGCCGTCTCTTACCGCGCTTACGGCAGATTCTATGCCAAGGGCCAGCCAATTCACACCGGCTTGTTTCATTTTCACGAGGTTTTTCTCTTTTATCGAATCAATCCTCGCATATGCCCAGAAATTCAGATCAAGCCCCTCACCAATCAGAGGCTCGAGGATTTTCATGTAATGGGCTTCGTTAAAAATAAATAGCTCATCAATTATCTTTATGTTCTTCACCCCGTATTTTTGACGCAGCAGCCGTATCTCGGCAGCCACGGCGGCAGGGGAGCGGTATCTTAACGTAGGTTTTCCAAATGGGGCGTTAATGCAGCAAAACACACAGGAATATGGGCAGCCCAGGCTTGTGTATATTGCGGCGTAGGGCATTCTGCTGTCAATGTTGTCAAAGCAGTGCCAGTTGTGCGCCCTGTATTTGTCCATGGGGAGCATGTCCCATGCACCGGCGGGAAATAGCTCGTCAATATTTCTAAGCAGCCCAGGGCGTACAGTGCCCTTAATTTCGCCGCCTTCGTAGTACCAAAGACCGGGGACAGTTTCGTAGTGTTTAGTGCCTGAGTGTATCGCCTCAATCAGAAGTCTTAACGTAACTGGCCCCTCGCCGTCAACGACGAAGTCAACGGCCTCTTCTTTAAGTGTCCTTTCAGGCAGGGCAGAGGGGTGAAGCCCGCCAATGGCTATTTTAGCCTGTGTGTATTCTCTGAGCGCCTTACATATTGCGCCCGCAATGTCCATCGTCTGCGTCGAGGCAGAGGGCTGTGAGCCATATACGATTACCGCGGCCAGATGAGGAGAGATTTCATTGACCGCTGAGGCCGTCTCTTCCGGCGTAAGCCCCAGTGCATTTGCGTCTATTATCTGAACACTGCAGTTATTATTGCGAAGATATGAGGCAATTGACGCGATAAGAAACGGCGGCTCGATGGCAGCGTGCTCGGCGGCAAGTTCCTGATATATTTGCCGTCTGTTGCCGGGATTTATCAGGACTATGTCTGTTTTACACGGCATTGTTTATTTATCGGCTGCCGCTTGAATTGCCTTAAATATGCCTGCCGCAGACAGCCCGCTTATTTCGTGCAGGTAGTCACGTGGGCCAAGCTCAAATACGTAGTTATCTTTAAAACCCATGGTGATTAATTTACAATTAAGACCGGCTTTCCTGAGCAGGTTTGAGATAACGCAGTCAAGACCTGCCTTGTCAATGAAACCCTCCTCGACAGTAATTATTGTTTTATAATTCCTTAGGGCGGCTATCAGTGCCTGTTCATCGAAATGCCTCAAATAAAACATGTCAATTAGGCCAGCACCGGTATTTTCCGAATTGACCGCGCTCAGCGCCGTGTGCGTCATATAGCCAGTAGACACAACGCATGTATCTTTGCCTTGAATGAGCTGATAAAACCCCTTATTTATCTCCGGCACTTTAGTGTCACTGTAAATTGGTGGCAGGGCTGCGCCGTCGAATCTCAGATATTTAGGACCTTTGTTATCTATAGAATAATCGATAAATTTATCACACAGCACCCAATCGCTTGGACAGAAGACATCGATATTGGGCAGTGTCCTCATAACTGAAATGTCCTCGAGGCAGTGGTGTGTGGGACCAGACACCGGGTAGCTCAGTCCAGCGCCTACGCCTATCATGTTGACATTGAGGCGGTGAAACTTTGACATTATTGACAGATTGTTGCGAATCTGCTCAAAGGCCCTCATAGAAATAAAGGGCGCAATAGCGTATGCGTAGACGCTAAAGCCTTCAAGGGCAAGGCCAGATGCGATGTTTATCAGGTTTTGCTCAGCAATGCCGACATTTATGAATCTGTCTGGGCAGCTCTGGCGCAGCTTATCCAGCGCCGGGGCGCCAAAATCCGCCGCCAGAAAGAATATCGAATTATCTGTCTGCATCCTGTCGGTCAGGCCGTCTAAGAAGGCGTCTCTCATGGTCTTCATCGTCATTTCAGCCTCCCTATGACCGCTTCGATGTCGCCTGGATGGATGTTTCTGGTATGGCTCATAGGGTCAGTCTCAAGTTCGGCAACACCCTTACCTTTAATGGTGTCAGCAAGCAGGAAGATGGGCTTGCCGGTTGACTGGTCTTTAAAGGCAGAAAGGGCGGCGTGAAGTTTTCCTATGTCGTGACCGTCAACTCTTTTGACTGTCCATCCAAATGGTTTAATTTTCTTTTCTATTGGCTCAATATCAATGACATTTTTGCAGAAATCAAGCATACAGGCCTTGTTATTGTCGACAATGAAGATAAGATTATCAAGCCTGTGATGCCCTGCAAACATTATAGCCTCCCAGACCGAGCCTTCTGACATTTCACCGTCGCCGAGAATGGCAAAGACCTTCTGCGGTCTCCTTTGAGCGCGCAGGGCAATGGCCATCCCGCAGGCCACGCCAAGCCCGTGTCCTAATGAGCCGTTAATCGTTTCATATCCGGGGACATGCGGGTCAGGGATAGCCCCCAAGATGGCGTCCTTCTGACATACGATGTCCAATTGCCGCCTGTCGAAAAACCCGAGGTCACCAAGAATCGGGTAAAGGCAGATTGAGCCATGCCCCTTACTGACAATAAGCCTGTCTCTGCCCGGCCACTGTGGATTTGCCGGGTCATAGGCCAGAATCTTTCCGTAGTACAAGACGACGAATATCTCGACGGGGGAAAGCGACGAGGCGATTCGCGTCCCCTGCGCCGTGCCGTGGATTCTCAGAGTCTCACGGCGCACCTCAAGGGCCTTGTCTTTGAGTGTGAGCTTATCTTGCCTGTTTAATTTCATAGCAACATCTATAATAACAAAACTCTATGGATTAATCAAATTTATATCGATTGGATCCCAGGGCAAACGCACTATATGCGTATTGTTGTTACACTGGATCATGGCTAATGCAAGGAGTAGTATTAAATCGCACTTAATCTGTCATTCCTGCGAAAGCAGAAATCCAGTTCTTATGCAAAATGCAGTCAAAACGGATTATTTCAAGCTTTTTTTTCTCCCATGCCGTTCTTGTAATGGCGGAGCGACGCTGTTATTTCCTGTTCTTAAAAGCATGGATTCCTGCTTTGGCAGGAATGACAGACAATAAAATCATAGTGCATTTGCCCTGCGATTGGATCAGCAATTCTCGGTGAATGGAAAACAGATACTGGTCATATGTATAGTGCATTAATAAGTTTGGTGTCCACTTTTTACAGCTTACCTCATGTATGTATTACAGCTCGCAATATCCAGTGTGCTACTGTCAATATTATACTAAACAATATGGCTGTAAAAAAACCTCTTACCTCAAAGCCCTTGACGATACTTCCCACTATCATGACGATTACCGCGTTAATGACCAGTAGAAAAAGCCCTAACGTCACAATCGTCAGGGGCAAGGTTAGAATAATCAGTACAGGCCTCAGCAGGGCGTTTAATATCCCAATAGCAAGGGCTGCCACCAGCGCGCTGCCAAAACTCCCCACCTTCACCCCGGGCAGCACATAGGCCGCCACAAGCACCGAAATCGTCATGATTAACCATGATACCAGTAAGTGAGTCATCTGCAGTAATCCTAACATTAAGGTCTCCTTTTATGCAATTGTTTTAAGGATTGCTTTAAAATTTGCTTATTTCCTGTCCAGCATGTTACGCTATAGTGACACAAGGGAGGTCTTAGATGTGGCCCCAGTGATTGCCAATAGGGCGGAGGCGCGCCCCGACAGATCACGAATCTCCGCAAACGCGGCTGGTTTATCAAGGACAGGCTCTGGCAATTCCTCTGTTTTTGTTGTTGTCTGCGGCGTCTTAGTCATCGTCGGCTGGATTGGTGGCTTTCACGCCTTGAGGATACTGTTTATCAGTCCCGTAGCGATGAAAATCAACACAGCCCTTGCCTTTGTCTTAACGGGGCTGTCGTTGTGGCTTATTCAAGATAATAGAGTCACAAGCAGTCGGCGCTTCATCTCTAAGTCATTAGCTCTGGCAGCAGCCCTGATGGGGTTTATGACCTTGTTAGAGTTTCTCCTTAATCTGGATATCGGGATTGACCAGGCATTGATTTACGATATTCCTAACGCGCCTTTGACCTCAAACCCTGGCAGAATGTCTCCCATTACGGCTGTAGAATTTGTGCTGATTGGCAGCGCCCTGTTTCTGATAGACATTGAAACACGTGGCCGTCTCAGGCCGTCTCAGTTTATCGCGATTGCCTCGTTGGGGATTGCCTTCTTTAATCTTCTGGGTTATATTTATGGGATGGAGATTTTGGTTGGGTTGTCCATACATTTTACGGTTATCGCGTTACACACGTTAATCATATTTATTGCGGCGTCTCTTGGAATACTTTTAGCCCTGCCAGACAAAGGGATAATGCTGTTTTTTATTAAAGAAAGCCCTGGCAGCCATATGGCCAGGCGTCTTTTTGCCGCCATTTTCATAGCTCCGATAGTGATAGATATACTTCTTATCTCAGGCCAAAACGCCGGGTTTTATGGTCATGCGTACACATCGGCATTTCACGCGGTAATCGTAATAATTATAATGGTTGCTTTACTGCTGCAGACGGCCAGATATATGAATAGACTTGATGATATGAAAAGAACGCTCGAAGAGGAAAGGGAAAGCGTGGCGAGATTTCCTGAGGAAAATCCAGACCCCACGATACGCCTCTGCCATGACCTTGACGTAATCTATTCTAATAGGGCAAGTAAGCCGCTGCTGCACCATCTTGGCTTTCAGGAAAATGGCGGCCACTGGACAGCCGCCAAAGATATATGGCAAGACACTATCGTTGGCGCACTTGACTCCGGCGCGGTAAGTATCGTTGAGATGCCTGTAGACGAACAGGTGTTTGCCCTTACTGTGACACCTATGCAGGATATGAGCTATGTAAATCTCTACGGTCATGACGTCACTGAGCTTAAGTCAGCCCAGAAGGCGCTCAATTACGAGAGGACAAAGCTGCAAAACATATTGGACAGTATGCAGGATTGTATTGTACTTGTGCGGTGCGACCTTATGGTGGAATATGCTAACGACGCGGCCGTCAGGGATTTTGGCCCATTTGAAGGTATAAAGTGCTATACATATCTCAATGGCATGAATGAGCATTGTTCATGGTGTGCAAGCGATAAGGTATTTCTTGGTGAGTCCGTGCGACGGGACTTTATATCGCACTTGAACAAAAAGACCTATGATGTCATTGAAACGCCTATAACAAACATTGACGGCAGCATCTCAAGGCTTGGAATATTCCGCGATATTAGCGCCCGCAAACATATTGAGAACGAACTCCTGTTATTCTCGCAGGCAATAGAAGAGACTATTGACACCGTGCATATTATCGATACGGCAGGCAAGATAATCTACGCCAATAAGGCAGCCGCAGCGATGACCGGTTATTCCTTCAAAGAGAGCCTCGGCATGGATGTGATTAACTTAGTAGCGGACAAGTCCTTCGCTGTAAACGTTATTATACCGGCTATCTATGTCAGAGGGTCATGGGAAGGTGAGATTCTTTGCGAAAAGAAAGACGGCGCTACATATATGGGATGGCTTGCGGCCAGCCTTGTTAATAATCCTGACGGCAAGCCTGTTGCGATGATTGGAACTCTGCGCGATATTACAGTAAGAAAGGAGATAGAGGATGCCTGCCGTGCCGCAGAGGCAAACATGAAAGCCCTCGTCAACGCCATCACTGAAAGTGTGTGTCTTGTCGACACTAACGGCGTATTTATCACCGTTAACGACACATTCGCAAGACGTTTCAGCACAGATACACACAGGAGCGCCATCGATATTGTTGGAACAAATTTCAAAGATCTTCTTACACCTGATGTCTTTACGACAAAAAAGGGTTACATTGAGGAAGTCATAAGCACAGGCTTGCCGGTAACTTTTGAAAACACGCGAGGCGACTTTATGTGTTTAACAAATATGTATCCTGTCTTTGACGATGAGTGTAGAGTCAGCGGCGTAGCCATATACGCAAGCGATATAACGCTCCGTAAGAAATATGAAAATTACTTGTTGACATCTATCAAGGAAAAAGAGCTGCTCATGCGGGAAATCCACCACCGTGTCAAGAACAACCTGCAAATAGTGGCCGGACTTATCGGCCTTCAACTCAATCTCATCTCAGATGAGCGATACAAGGCAATGTTTAACGAGACAAGGAACAGGATTAAGTCTATCGCCCTGGTTCATGACAAACTCTACGGCTCGAAAGGACTTGCCGAGGTGGATTTAAAGCAATACATATTGAGCCTTGCAAACGATCTGTTCAGCTCCTTCGGCATAGACAGGCAATGTGTTGCGCTGACCCTGGTGATGGACAATGTCATAATCGGAATAGATA
>JADFXZ010000029.1:0-5734 GCA_015233265.1 Nitrospirota bacterium | reverse complement strand
TGGGCTGATTATAAATGAACTCTTTACTAATATCTTAAAGTATGCCTTCCCTGACAATCAAATAGGTGATATTACAACCTCTATCGAATCCACAGAAGACGGCAGATTTAAAATGGTAGTGGCGGACAACGGCGTTGGTTTCCCCTCAGATATAGATTTCAGGCAGACGAAGAGCCTGGGGCTTTATATTGTAAATATCCTGGTTAAGCAAATAAATGGGACGATAGAGTTAGACACAACACACGGCAGCAAGTTTATAATCAACTTTGAAAACAATAATAAATGAAAGGAGCCTTAGTATATGAATAACAGACGAATTATGGTAGTGCAGGACGAGGGGATACGCAGCGCCTACATAATAGATGCGGCGAAGTCTCTGTAGATTTTATGTTGTTGAGAATTGCCATTTTAAAATGGTAGCATTATCTTAGCGATAAATGTTAAAGTCTCAGCTATGAACTGTGCCAAAAACAGCGTGGTGGCTTTGTAAGATGCCCTCAACGGGTAAATATCAAAATCCATTATTTCCTCTCTTAGAGTTCTTTGTCGATTTGCATAATCCCACGGCGGCCTCTCTGAAGGATGTGCTGCTTGTTGTCAGTGCGGACAAGGAAATCCTTAGGCTCATCACTCAGACGATGTCAGAGACGGGATGTGAGATGCTTACCAGCGAAGACGCCACTCATGGGCTGGACTTATATCGTAAGAAGCGCCCCCCTGTGGTTATTGTCGATACCGCCTCAATCAGTCTTTCATTTATTGAGGATCTGGGGGTCTCAGGGCTTGATAACACGGCTGTAGTAGCGCTTGCCGCCCCGAATACTATTAACGATATGGAAGGCTATTTTAGCGCCGGAGTCAGCATGTTTTTATGGAAGCCGCTTAACTGCGCTGAACTTGCGGGAGTTATTGGTTATTCACTGCGCCAAAATCAGCGCCTCAAGGAGCGCGAGAATGTCTTTGCCGTCATGGCCGGCTCCATAACCGACGCCTTCGTAGTAGTCGATGGCTTGTTTAATATCTTGTTCTGGAACAAGGAGGCTGAGAAGATATTTCTGTACAAGGCCTCAGAGGTGATAGGGCAAAGCCTCTTAACATCTATTATAGAAGACAAATACCACCATACACTAGCTAAGTATATTGGCCATATAACGAAAAACATTGACTACCTGAGCAATAGAAACATCTATGTCATGGCCCTCGATAAACATAAAAGGGAGATGTTCTGCAAAATTAAGATGACGCCGCTGGAGATCAGGGGGGCAGTCCTGGCCGTTGTCGCATTCAAAGACGCCACCGATCTCCACGCCAGACAAGAGCTGACTATGCTTAAAGGCCTGATAGACAACCTCGACATCGGCTTTGTCATTGGCGACTCCGAAGGGACTATTATCTATGCCAATTCATGCGTAAATAAGATTCTGTGCATAGGTCATACACCGATTTCAGGCAAAAATGCCAGAGATATATTTCCCATATTGTCAGATTTGTACTTACCAGAAAATCTCGTCAGGCTGGAGAAATACACAACTGACTACACTGTGAGTTTCAGCGCGGACGACAAACTCCACATCCGCCTGAAATGTGATACAATCTTAAACAGCAGCGGCAATATCTCCGCCGTTTTCATCACCTGTGAGGATATCTCTGAATGCATGGAAATGAAAAACGTCAGTGGCTTCCCCGAGGCCGAATCTATCGGGCAGACCAAAGACCTTGCGGAAAAATATGAACAGCTCAAGACAGAACTCTCCAGACGCAACCTGATAGAAGACCGCATGGGGACAACCGTCAAAGACCTCAACATGCTCCTCAAAGAGGTACACCACAGGGTAAAGAACAATCTGCAGATCATCTCAAGCCTCATCAGCCTCCAGTCTGAGACCATTACGGACGATTACCTGCTCACTATATTTAAAGACACACAGACGCGCATCAGGGCAATGGCCCTCATTCACGACAAACTCTACAAGTCAACCAATATGTCCATGCTGAACTTCTCCGAGTACATACAAGATCTCATGGCCGAGCTGTACTCAACCTATGAGCACTATGTAGTTGGCGTGGCCTTAAAGGTTGACATTGACCCCGAACTTGATATAGATATAGACATAGCCATCCCCTGCGGCCTGATTATCAACGAGCTGATTACCAATGCGATAAAATATGCCTTCAAGGGCCGCAATGATGGCGTAATAAGGGTGAGCTTTGCACGGGGGCAAGATGGCAAATACGCCTTCAGTGTAGCCGACAACGGTGTTGGCTGCCCAGCTGGCATCAATTTTAAGACGACAAAATCACTTGGCCTTCAACTAGTTAACGATTTAATTACAAGAAAATTAAAAGGCACTATTGACATAGATTCGAAAGATGGTACAAAATATCACATGGAGTTTTACAGACAAAAATAAAGGCCTGAAATATTGGCCTGATAATGAGGGGGGCAATGTGGAGCCGTCAACAAATATGCTCGAAGGGGCAATGTCATCAGGGATCAGCATACTCGTAGTAGAAGATGAGATAATCACAGCGCGCGATATTGAGGCAAAACTAAAGAAATTAGGACATGGGGTTGTAGGAATCGCTTCCAGCGGCGAAGAGGCAATTCAAAAGGCGGCAGAGCTGACCCCCGATATGATTCTCATGGACATCACATTAGAAGGGAAGATGGACGGCATCGAGGCCTCCATTGAAATAGATAAGCACCAGAATATCCCGATTATATATCTCACCGCCCATACGGATTTAATAACACTGCATAGGGCAAAGGTAACAGAGCCGCACGGCTACATTGTCAAACCCTTCACACAGAGAGACCTGATAATCACTATCAGCATGGCGCTCTACAAACACAGGATGGAGATGAAGCTAAAGATAATGAATCAGATGCTTCATCTGTTTTTACAGCCCATCTCGTTGGAGAAGAAACTGCAGCAGGCCCTTGAGATGATAGTATCGATTCCCCGCATGTTTTTACAGACGAGGGGCAGCATATACCTCATTGAAAATGACCCGAATACGCTTGTGTTGAAGTCATCCCTAAGCAGCTCCGAGTGTCAGACAGTTGCCGTGGGGCAGTGCCTGTGCGGTCTTGCCGCCTCAAGCCGCGCGGTAGTCTTTGCCGACAAGATAGACAAGCGCCACACGTTGCAGCAGGACGGGCTGCCACATGGTCACTATTGCGTGCCTATACTTGCCGCCGGTGACCTGATAGGCGTACTGAATATCTACGTAAAAGAGGGGCATAAGCAGGACACATCGGAGGAGAATATCCTGATTGCCTATGCCAATGTTATAGCCAACGCGCTGCACAGCTCAAGATAATCAACAATAACAAGCAACCGAATCAAGAGGCGTCTGTGCATGGAGCGGATGCCTCTTTTGATTTGGGCTGTACCACGGTTACTACCAGTTACTAATTGATGAGTGTACAGGAGACATGCTGTGGAAACAACGAAGTCATTAACTTATCGATACCGCGCAGATAATCCCGTTATGATAACTTTAAGCGTTGAAGACTACCTGCGAAATTTGGCAGGAGAAGTTGACCTCTAATGACTTATCAAACAGCGCAGCCACTACAAAAGGATTTTTTTCTTGACACATCTTAGCCTACAAGCTATAATTAAGCGCTTGATTTTAAAGGATATTTAATGTAGCCACTTAGTGTTTTAAAATTATTCTTTAAAATCGCGGACATACATGTATTTCTCAGGGGAACATCCATTTTAGGTTGAAAGACCTCTGAACAGGCTGCCCAATAAACGCTGAATACATGGGGCTAAATTCGACCGGACTCAGGATGATTCAATTATTCTTACTTCTATGAGTGCTTTTTGGTATCAGCACATCGATGACGGCAGTTTAACTACTGTTTCTTAGTTCTTCGTAGATTTCTATAAATTGCGGGGCTGTTTTGATAAACGCGTTAAGCACATCGGGGTCGAAGTGGTGTGGCATGACGCGGCCGTCGCCCTCTGTTATTATCTTATATGAAGTGTCTGCGTCGAAGGCGGGTTTATAAGCGCGGGGGTTGCAAAGGGCGTCATATATATCTGCCAGAGAGACAATCCTGCCCTCTATTGGAATCTGTTCCCCAATGAGGCCATTAGGATAGCCGCTGCCGTCCCACTTTTCATGATGAGTCAGCGCTATGCTTGCCGCCATTGACAGCCTGTAGTGGCTGCCTATTATCTTGGCACCATATTCGGAGTGTTTCTTCATCTGGCGCCACTCTTCAGTTGTCAGCTGCCTGGGTTTTTGCAGGATTACCTCCGGTATGTGGAGTTTCCCTACGTCGTGAAGTGTCGATTGGAGGCGGATGGTCTGGATAAATCTCGCGTCCATGCCCAGTGTCTGGGCAATCACAGCCGAGTATTGCCCGACACGAAGAATGTGGTTGCCCGTGTCCTCGTCGTTACTTTCAGCCGCGCGCGCTAGGCTATAGACCATGTACTCAAAGGCATCCTCAGTCTCGTGCACCTGAGCTGAGAGGTTTTTCAGAAACAGGCTCTGCACTACAAAATTATTCAACACCGAGGCGTCGTATGAGGAGACGTCATAGCCGTAGTTCAGCGCAAATATACACAGGGCGGCGCTGATATAGGACACGGCGTTGTCAACCGGCAACACCGCGGCTCGTATTTCATTTATGAAGGCGTCAATGGCCGGGCTGGTCTTGTCCCGGGCGTTTAGTACCGAGGTGATTGAGCTGCCTCGCTCTGGTATTTTAAGGATGTTTTCATATCGGACGTAAAGCGGCCGTGTCTCAATTGCCCCATCGTTATATTTATGTATATTCCAGCGCCACTGTCTATTCTTGTCATCAAAAATTCCTACAATAAATGCCTCCGGTCTGGCATCGTCTTTCGTCTTTTTTCTTAATGTCTGTTTCATTATTTCGTCTATCGAACTCTGGAAATCGAAAGATACGGGGTCAAACCTGTGCATCAGCGACTCGCCATATGTGGTCAGCGTGACCATGTCGTTGTAGGCAAAGCTCAGCCTGTCATTGAGTTCCTTCATCTGTATGAGCATTCTGACGCGTGCCAGCACCTCGGCAAAATTAAACGGTTTGCTTAGAAACTCCTCTGCCCCGGCCTCAATTCCCCGTATGCGCTCCTTCTTATCCGTAAGCGCCGTCATCATTATCACGGGGATATGTCTTAGTTTTTCGTCCTTTTTGATGAGGCCGCATACTTCGTAACCGTCCATATCGGGCATCATCACATCGAGCAGCACTATATCAACTCCGGTTGTGCGTATCACGTCCATAGCCTCTTTGCCGTTTGCCGCCATGAGCATTTCATAGCCCTGCGGCTTGAGGAATGCGTCAAGCAGCTGAAGGTTTACAGGTTCGTCGTCGACGCAGAGGATTTTCTTATGTTTGTTTGTCATGGGCGCGATATATAGTCCTTTGCGATCTCAGGAAGCTGTCTCGTATCTATGGGCTTGGATATATAGCCGTCAAAGCCGGCCTCAAGGATATTCTCCCTGTCTCCTTTCATCGCATACGCGGTTACGGCCACAGTCTTGATTGCCCGTGTCGCGGGGTCGAGCTTCAAGCGCTTGACGGCGGTGAGGCCGTCCATTACCGGCATCTGTATGTCCATAAATATCAGCGCGGGCATGGTCTGCCTGGCCAGGGTCAGTGCCTCCTCGCCGTTTGCCGCCTCAAATACCTCAGCCGGAGATGGTTTCATAGAAACCGCCGTCGAGGACTCCGGCATAGGAA
>JADFXZ010000028.1:17434-17910 GCA_015233265.1 Nitrospirota bacterium | reverse complement strand
CGTATATCTGGCAAAATTCTACACGTCTGAGACATCGGTAGCGGCCAATCTGAAAAAACTCCTCAGCGTCCCCGCCACACAGCATGTCTTCGATGAGGACAAGGCCATAAGCTGGGTGCAGCGTGAGCTGTCAATTACGCTTGCAGACAATCAGGTAACGGCCGTAAAGATGTCCTTTAACCGGAAGGTGCTGGTGATAACCGGCGGACCGGGCACAGGCAAAACCACCATTATTAACTCTATAATAAAGATATACAAGCGCCTGGGGCAGCGCGTCCTGCTTGCCGCCCCTACAGGACGAGCCGCCAAGCGCATGGCCGAGGCCACAGGTGACGACGCGAAGACTATTCACCGCCTTCTGGACTTCAGTCCAAAAGACGGTGCGTTTAAAAAAACCGACAAAAACCCACTTGACGCGGGTTTAGTTGTCCTTGACGAAGTCTCAATGGTGGACACTATACTAATGCATCACTTTT
>JADFXZ010000028.1:0-17390 GCA_015233265.1 Nitrospirota bacterium | reverse complement strand
GGAGATATAGACCAGCTGCCCTCGGTGGGGGCAGGCAGTGTCCTAAGAGATATTATCGACTCCGGTGTAGTGGCCGTTGTGAGGCTCAATGAGATATTCAGGCAGTCTCAGCGGTCTTTGATAGTTGTCAATGCCCACAGGATAAACAGCGGCGAGTTCCCGATTTTGCTTAATGATATGGAGCAGAGCAGGGATTTTTATTTTCTCGAGATTGACGAACCGGAGGGAATCGTAGAGAAAATCGTCTCACTCTGTAAAGATAGAATACCGGAGAAATTCCAGTTTGACCCAATTAGAGACATACAAGTCCTGACGGCAATGTATAAGGGGCAGCTTGGAGCGGTCAACCTCAACACTCAACTGCAAGATGCCCTAAACCCGAGCGGGGCGCAGCTTATCAGAGGAGGGCGCGTATTCAGAGTGGGCGATAAGGTCATGCAGCTCGTAAATAACTACGACAAGGACGTATTTAACGGCGATATAGGCAAGATTGTCTCAATTAACTCGGTGGACCAGGAGATCTCCGTAAACTACGACGGCAAAGTCATACCCTACGACTACACAGACCTCGATGAGATAACCCTTGCATACGCCGTGACAGTGCATAAATCGCAGGGCAGCGAATACCCAGCCGTCATAATGCCAGTTCACACGCAGCAGTATATAATGCTCCAGCGAAACTTGCTCTACACTGGAGTCACAAGGGGAAAGCGCCTGGTAATCCTCTTAGGCACAAAAAGGGCAGTCTATATATCTATAAATAACAACAAACCGCGCCACCGCTATACGTATCTTAAAGAAAGACTGCGCTGACGTGCGGCACATCCTTAGTTTTTTCGTGAGACAATTCTCGTGGTATTGACAATTTTATGATGTTAAAGTATACTACCATTGGCCGTATGAAGTAAGATTATAGACGGCTGATGGCCCTTGGCCAATGAATAACCAGTAAATAAATGTCTTGTGGAGGTTGTAATGGCAGATATAAAACCCGATGAAATTCTCGATACTAAGGGATTGAATTGCCCGATGCCGGTGCTAAAGACTAAAAAGGCCATCGATGGCTTAGCGGCTGGAAAAATACTTGAGGTACAGTCAACCGACGCCGGTTCAAAGTCAGATATTCCTGCACTTTTGAGCAGATTAGGACATGAGCTGCTTGATACGAAAGAAAGTGGAAACGTTATATCGTTCTTTATTAAAAAGGTATAGGTGGCAGCAATCTAAAGATATCGCCGGTTCGCACCGACAAGTATAGCAAAGGTAAGGCCAAAGGTAGAGCGATGGTTGAGCCTAAAGAAAAGCCGAAAGAAGATATAGACGCTGACAGGCAGGGCAGATAGATATAGTAGGGTGCCCGATGTCTGGTGTTGGTGTCCAACCGGCGAAGGGTGCAGTCGTAAGCTGAAAACCGGTTAATGGGTTGCCGGTAATTGACAATTGCTTGGGTTGTGAGTGTAGGTAAGATTGGGCAGGGGGTTTGCGCGCTGTTGGCGATCCCGGTTTCGGCCTTATTTTACAGTGGAGTTTGTGCCGCGAAATATGCTTGGAAAATTTAAAAGAGGTATTATAACTGTCCTACTCACTGCGGTGACCGTTGCCATATGTGTCACGGCAGAGGCTGACATCTATAAGTTTATCGATGCCAGCGGGGTTGTCCACTATACTGATGTGCCTAAGAGTTCTAAATACGTTAGGTTGTTCAAGTCCGCGCCTTCCGCGCCTAAAGTAACGGAACAGAAAAAGCCGCATACCAATAAAACAGGGCAGCTTGCCGCTAAAGAGCCGGCTGCACAAGACAATTCAGGCAATTCAACAAAACAAGCCGCCCCCGCCGCAATAAACGCCGAAAAACCAAGTACCGCCATGCAGCTGGCAATACCTGCCCCAGTTGCGGCAGCGCAGCCAGCCGTGGGCAAGGTCTCAAAACAAGCATCAAACTTCAAGGGCTACGAGGAAATCGTTCACTTAAAGGCGGTACAACATAACATCGACCCAGGCCTCCTTAAGGCGGTAATAAAGGCCGAGTCAAACTGGAACAGCGATGCGCTGTCTCCCAAAGGCGCCATGGGCCTGATGCAGTTGATGCCTGGTACTGCAAGTCAACTGTCTGTTAACAATCCCTATGACCCCGCTGAAAATATAGACGGCGGCGCCAGATACCTGAAATACTTATTGGCTAAATTTAACGGCAATGTCTCCCTGGCCGTGGCCGGATACAATGCCGGCCCTAATGCCGTTGACCGCTACGGCACAATCCCCCCCTATGCTGAGACACAGGAGTACGTGGCCAAGGTAATGAGCACTTATAATGGCGGCAATTATCAACCGTACTATCCCCGGTCATATAATCAGGTCTCAGCCCAAAGCTCAGGCTCTCATATATACAGGGTAGCCATGCAAGACGGCACGGTGCTATATACGAACACACCGCAGTACGCAAATAACCAAATAGCTGGAAGGTTTTAGAACCAGCCCATCAGCGGCGGCCGCAACGATATGAATGACCTGAATGAAAAAATATTAAGGCTGAAAGAGCAGCGAAACGCCCTGATAATAGCCCACAACTACCAGCGTGACGAAGTTCAGGCCATTGCGGATATGACAGGCGACTCACTTGAACTTTCGCGAAAGGCCGCCTCAACCAGCTGTGATGTAATCGTGTTTTGTGGGGTGAACTTTATGGCCGAGAGCGCCTCGATTCTATCGCCTGACAAGGTGGTGCTGCTTTCTGCCTTCGATGCCTTCTGTCCGATGGCCGAGATGATTAGTGCCGGTTCGCATCGAGAACTCTACGGGGCATTTCCAGGATATAATGACCCGCCAAAGTATGTTTATCCTGTTGAATATTCGCTTAGGGATATAAAACGGGACTATCCCGGCGTACCAGTTGTTGCCTATGTAAATACCACGGCTGAGGTTAAGGCGGACAGCGATATATGCTGCACATCGGCAAACGTTGTGGAGGTTATAGAGTCCCTGCCGGATGAGCGTGTAATCTGCGTTCCGGATAAGAATTTGTCAGCATGGGCGGCTAAAAATACTAAAAAAGAGATAATATCGTGGGACGGCTACTGTCATGTACACGACAGGGTACGGCCGATGGATGTCGAAAAGGCAAGGAAGAGCTATCCTGACGCAATGTTTATGGCACACCCGGAGTGCAGGCTTGACATTCTGGAGATGGCTGACAGCGTGGCAAGCACATCGGGAATGCTCAGGTTTGCGGCCAACTCCTCTGCGAAGAAATTTATTGTGGGAACGGAAATTGGGCTTCTCTACAGGCTGAGAAAAGAAAATCCGGACAAGGTGTTCTATCCTCTTAGGAAAGACATGGTATGCCCTAATATGAAGAAAACCACTCTGGACTCCGTATATCTCGCCCTCAAAGAAATGAAAAATGTAATAAAAGTAAGTGACGAAATAAGAGAACCGGCATGGAAGGCCCTCAGCAGAATGATTTCTCTGTAGCGCCGTGTGCCGCCCCAAACATCGATGCAAAAAATAATTTAACTTTTTTCAGCGTCTTAGTGTAAAATATTCTTACAAATATGAAGCGGCTTATCATGGTAGTAGACGATTCTCCTAGTGTAAGGCAGCTAGTCAGCCTGACGCTGACCAACGCCGGTCACGAGGTAGTAGACGCGCTTGACGGAAGCGATGCACTCGATAAATTAAACTCAATAGAGGGCAAAAAGGTCGAGATGATGTTTGTTGACGTCAACATGCCCAATATGAATGGTCTTGATTTTATAAGGCATGTGCGTCGGCTGCCTGACTACCGCTTCATCCCAATTGTTATGGTAACGACAGAGGCACATATCACTAAGAGGCAGGAGGGGAAATCGGCAGGGGCTACCGCCTGGATAGTTAAGCCATTCAAACCTGACCAGCTCTTAAACATCGTGACCAAGCTATTAGGCTGACTAAAGTTTATCTGTCTTTCTGCCGACAGAAAAACTGTAGTGCAATAATAAACATGCTGAGAAAGCAGCAAACACACAGATTGACACCTAAGTCCCCTAATAGTAAGCAAACCGGACGACAAGGCAGGAAGCCGCTGTCCGGCTTTTTTTGTTATTGTGGTGTTAATGACGAAATGTGAAATACTCAGCGGCCTCTGAATCCCCCTTAACTGCCTTTGGGCTGTTTTTTGTTAATCCAGCAGGGGATTTTTACTTTGGTAAGAATAGGACATTTCGACTTTGATGCTATACCCTATTGACTTCGTAAGGACTAAAAGTGTATGCTAAAAGAAAGAAGTATGTAGGTGTGCTTTTTCAGTTGCAGCATCAGAGATTAGGATAGTACAATCGTTTATAGCATAGCCTATCTGGAGGAAGACTAAGGTATGACAATCCGAAATGAAAGTGAAGATAAATACCACTCCATCATAGAAAAGAGTGCGGACATTATCTTCCGCCTGGATAAAAACTACCGGTATATCTACGTCAATCCGGCCATAAGCATTTACATGGATTTGAAACCGGAGGATTTTATTGGCAAAACAAACCGTCAGTTAGGTACTCAGTCGTTTAATACCGCTTTATTGGAAGGCATAATACGAGATGTCTTCGATTCACGCTGCCAGAAGGAAACCGATATTGAATTAGAGGGGCGAGACGGCGGCAAATTATATTTTAGCTGTCAGATTATCCCTGAACTTGACAATGCGGACGCAGTAAATATTGTATCGGTTATTTCAAGGGATATAACAAAACGTGTTGAATTAGAACATCAGTTGCAGGAAAAGGGTGCATTGCTTGACGAACTGATAGAAAGACGTACGGCAAACTTATTGCGTTATAACGCGAGTCTTGCGGAAGAGTTGATCCAGCGTAAAGAAGCAGAAAAACAATTAATGAGAGAAAGACATCTCTCCGATAATGTAATTAATACTATACCAGGAATTTTAATCATTGTGGATAACTCTGGCAGACTATTGTTATGGAATAAATATTTAGAATCAGTTACGGAGTATTCAGCCGATGAGATAAATGCAATGAACATAATTGACTTATTTCCCGATGATCAGAAGTCAGCGGTTCAAGATGAACTTAAAGACATGTTTGCAAACAGGAAAGACTATTATGAACACGATTTATGTAATAAAAGCAGGACACTGATTCCATTTTATATCGTTGGTTCGGTAATCGATTTAGACAATAAACGCTGCTTAACATTGATAGGCGTAAACATTACTGAACGAAAACAAATGGAAGACGAGTTAGTATCGTCGAGGGAACGTTTACGCCTGAACGCGATTCACTTGCAAAATACGATTGAGGAAGACAGAAAGAATATTTCAAGAGAACTCCACGACGATCTGGGCCAGTCGTTAACAGTATTAAAATATGAAATTTATGATATTGTAAAGTCAACAGGTGCGTCTAATAATAACATAATAAATGATAAAGCCAAAAACATTGTAGTCATGGTCGATAATATTATTGACAGCACGCACAGCCTGATAATGTCATTAAGACCAACAATACTTGATGACTTTGGCTTAATACCAGCCATAGAATGGCAGATTAGCGAACTTCATAAACGGACAGGGACTACGTTTGAGTTTGACGTTGATAATATTAAAAACAGAAGGTATTTTGATGAACTCAATAAAGAATACTCTACTACTTTATATCGTGTTTTTCAGGAATCTGTAACTAACGTAGTCCGACATGCCAATGCCGAGAAAGTTAGTATAAAGATGTATGACGAAGGTGACTCGATTATTATGGAAGTAGAAGACAACGGCAAGGGGATTGATGAGTCTCTGATGTTTAATTATAAGTCATTAGGAATAATAGGGATGAGAGAGCGCGTTTCTCTGCTTGGAGGAACGCTTGCTATTGACAAAAAAGATTCTGGTACTGGAACAAAAATTACCGTATCTATTCCTGCCAAGAATCGATAAAGAAGGAGATCATTAATGATTAAGATTTTTCTGGTTGACGACCATCCTATTGTAAGGGCTGGAGTTATCAAAGCCCTCTCGAGTGATCCTGATATATCCGTAATCGCGGAGGCGTCAAATGCCCGGCAAGCCATGGATCTCTTAGGTGAAATAGCCCCTGATATTGTTATTTTAGACATTACGCTGACCGATGACAGTGGTCTTAGGGTGCTGGAGAAAATTAGGCAGCAATATCCTGCGCTACCTGTTCTTATGCTGAGTATGCATCCTGAGGAACAGTATGCCATGATGTCGTTAAAGCTTGGCGCCTCAGGATATTTAACAAAAAAAACTCTGCCGGATGAACTCATATTGGCAATAAAGAAAATAGTTACCAGAGGAAAGTATATAACGGAAACTCTATCAGAGAAGCTTGCAGATGCTGTAAATGTTAATATCGAAAACCCACCGCATGAATCGTTAGCCTTCAGGGAGTTTCAGGTGATGCTTATGATGGCATCCGGGGCCGCTCCTAAAGAAATAGCGGAGAACCTTGGGTTAAATGTAAAAACGGTTAATACATACAGAGCCAATATAATGTTAAAGATGAATTTACTTAGTAACGCAGATATTGTACGATACGCCGTTAAACATAATCTCATCAACCAGGACGAATAGCGGCCGTCATCCTTTATATATAGAGCGAGATAGTGATTGTCGGAAGTCCGTTCATCCTGCCGGCCCATTGACGCAGCTATTCATTGCCTCCAATCGGAATATGATTTTGCCCCTCACTATAGGTAATTTCCGTATCAGTTCCTGAATCATCCTACATAGAAATCTGCATTCTACCGATTGTTTTAAAATTTCATTCATGTAATAATTAACTATGCTTCTTGATAATCTAATATACAACAGAAGTTCAGAGCGCTGCGGTATGTAGTAGTGCAGAATGTACTGGCGAAGCTACTAATGAGTATTATGGGCCGTGGGGATTGATATATGACATATAATAACTATGAAAAACATATGTGTAGTGATGTAATTAGTCATGAATACTATCCAAATATCTTACAGGCAAATGAACCCTGTGCGTCAGATATGGATAGTTTAAAAAAAAGTCCTTTATATACATTAGCTCAAACATTAACTGGATATCAGCAAGCGGCCGAGATGAAAACAGGAGCAGAAGCATGAACACTATGGTAAAGATATTAACGTATTATCTGCCTCTTAAAAAGATAAAATATTTATCGATCAGAGATGCTGAGACCGAAGTCATTGGACTATTGATGTCTACATCTAATGAAAATAATCATTCGTCAATGATCGGAATATCTTCTGAGGACATCCGAAGATCAGATAGGATTAAGAGCAAGCTCAAAAAGCGCTAGAGAGCCGCTTAACAATTGCTTTTAGTAATAAATATGAAGGAGGCCAGGCTTATGAGTAATTATGGGATAAATGACAAAGTATATAACTTTTCATATGAGGTCGTAAAAAACGAAACGGTAAATCATGATCGATTACAAAGTATAGGAGCACAAAATCAGTATAAACCGCTGGAAATTATCAATTATATTCAGTTCCAAATAAATTCTTTCAACAAAAACTCAAGGAAATTATATGAACTCATGGCAACTGAATGTACCATTAAGAATATTAAGGAAAAAGCATCGGCCACAATCTTGGTATTCTTACAAAAACTCAGGGTAATCTTCGACGTCTCAGTAGTAAAGAGATTGTTTGATAATCTAAAGGGCAGGCCCAAAGAACTGACAAAGGAACCCATATCTTTTTATAGCGAAATAGCTCTCTCCCTGCAAATAACATATTACTCATTAATCTGGTTATTCGTAAACGACCCAAACGATAGATTAAATCTAAACTGCGATGAGATGAGCAGTGCGGGCAATGTAAACGCAAAAGGCGTTGGGAGGTCAAGATGAGTGGATGACAGCCATCAGCACACATAACTACTGATAATAAACAGGAATGACTGAGCTTAATTGCCTTGGCAATTAAAGTTGAAATTCAGAAAAACTATGCCATATAAACTATGGAGGTAACGATGAAACACACTACAGTTTTAAGAACAATGCTGTTGCTACTGTTGTCAGTCAGCGCTTTTATGTTCGTAAGCTGCGGCACAATGGTGTACGCTCCTAAGCATGCCATATGGTACTATCACAAGGAACTTCCTGAGGCCGACAGAGCAATAGAGTCTGCCAGAGCCGCCGGTAAAGACAAAGCTTGCCCTGTGGAGTTTGCCGCTGCTGTACAGATGCGCGACGAGGCTTATGAAATCTACTGGGCATGTCATACGCGGGAAGGTATCGACATGGCTTTAAAGGCCATTGCTATGGCGAATGCGTTGTGTCCGTCGAAGCCAGTGGCAAGGCCGGCACCACGTGCGCCTGAGCCAGCTAAGCCGGAAGCGAACAAAACAGAAATTGTTATTACAGCTGTCAAGTTCGATTTCGACAAGTTCAACATCAAGGATATGTATAAGCCTGAGCTAAACGAGGCTGTCGATAGTATCCTCAAGCAGTACCCTGATGCCAATGTTTTGGTAGAGGGACACACTGACAGCGTTGGTACATTAGATTACAACCAGGCATTATCCCTCAGAAGGGCTAATGCCATCAAAGACTACCTTGTCAGCAGAGGGATCAAAGCTGATAGGATTAGAGTTGAGGGTTACGGTAAGACGCGCCCCGTGGCTACAAACGAGACTGCTGCCGGTAGGGCGGAAAACAGGGGAGCTGACGAAACCCACAAGGTAGAAATCAAAGTTATACATTAGCGAACATGACGATTGTAAGGGCCAGGTCAGATGCCTGGCCCTTCTGTATGAATGAGCTAAAAGACCACAAAAGCGCTACCCTGATGACCAACCACCAACAACTCAACTAAAATTCTAATATCTACGACTATTTATCTTCAAGAGGCATTACAAGACAATAATTCATATTGTACAGATTCAATACAATTGGATATTAGTGGAAGAGATTGGGAAACAGATACCACCCGCGTTAGAGGACTGAATGAGAAAAGCCGCACAAGGTGAAATCATCTATGTGGAAATAACAAGAGTATCTCCTTACTTATGGGCTGATTAATTAATGCTGCCCAGCCGCCAAAAACACCCCCTCATCAAGTCCATAATGTTTCAGCGGTCAGGGCAAACGCATTTGAAAAATAAGGCAGAAAACACCTATGCAATAATTCCGGCTTGTCCAGAATGACGAAATAAGGGCGGCTGTGACTATTGGGTTGCAATGCGTTTGCCCTGTTTCCGCGGTACTTTCTATAAACTTACGTAATAAGATATAATAAACGAAAATATACCGCATCCGTCGGTAAGATAACATTACTTCATTGAACTGGGGGCATTGAAATGATGACATTAAGCAGGGTCATATCTAAGGGTGTATTATGCGCAGTTTTAATATTCTTATTTATAATTAACTCAGCTGCATATGCGGGTGAGCGTGCCGTTGTGGCGCAGTTCTCTCCTCAGGGCGCGGCTAAAGGAGTCAGACAGGTAACCGCGCGATTTTCTCAGCAGATGGTATCTTTCGGAGACCCGCGCGCCGAATCCCCCTTCGATATCGATTGCCCCGCAAAGGGCACGGCCAGGTGGGTTGACACAAAGAACTGGGCATATGATTTCGACGAGGATTTACCATCCGGCCTTATTTGTAAATTCACGCTAAAGCCCTCGGTTAAGACACTCTCAGCTGCCCCCATCGAAGAAAAGAAGAGTTTTCAATTCACTACAGGCGGACCGTCTATCCTTTCCTCCGAGCCGCCTGACGGCGGCACATGGCTTGAAGAAAAACACGCCTTCGTCCTATATCTTGACGGCGCGCCAGATGAGTCATCAATCCCTGAGCATGTCCACTGCGCCGTTGACGGCATAAAAGAACGCATAGGAGTTTCCCTTATTCAAGGCAAAGACAAGGAGGATATACTTAAAGCGGCTGCCCCAAGTTTCGGAGGGTTTAAGTTTGTCGATAAGGACTCCTCACGCAAGACGGCTATCAAAAACTTCGTAGTCATACAGTGTAATCGCGCCTTTCCATCTGGAAAGGCTGTGAAAGTCGTATGGGGTAAAGGCGTGAAATCCAATACGGGCATCGCCTCGGACACTGAGCAGGTGCTGCACTTCAAGACGCAGGATTCATTTACTGCCAAGTTTTTCTGCCTTAAAGAAAACGCCACTGCTGGCTGCATACCAATAGCCCCAATGAGACTGATATTCTCTGCCCCAATCGATAAAAAAACGGCAAGCCAAATCGTCATGAAAGCTGACAACGCAACTATCTTTCGGCCAAAAATTGACGATGACTCAGAGGAAGACCCAAGAAATACCAGCAGGGTAGTCTTTAACGGGCCGTTTCCCGAAAATACTCATTTCACTATTGAGCTTCCACCAGGGTTAAAGGACGAGACGGACAGACCACTGTCAAACCTCGGCAAATTCCCTATGAAGCTCAGGACGGACTCATATCCAGCTTTGGCAAAATTTGCCTCGCGCTTTGGAATTATTGAAGATAGCTCAGGTTCCCTCTTGCCCATTACCGTTAGAAACATCGAACAGGAGATAAAACTCTCTCTACTAAACCCAGGGGCAAGGGCTAAGGCCGCAGAGCAAAAAGCTGAAGCCCAAAAGTCCGCCCCTGAGGAAAACGCTGCAGGGAAGATTAAGAAAATCCCCGCAGGCTCCCAGGAGGAGATTATCAAATGGCTGAAAAAAACAGCCGCCAGCGTACGCGAAAAGCCGCTGCTTAAACAGGCCGCAGGGTTAAAGTCTTTCAAACTGCCTACGCCAGGCGGCTCAAAGGCATTTGAGGTAGTTGGCATTCCACTTGGCGGCAAAGGGTTTTATGTCGTAGAGGTAGACAGTGCCATACTGGGACAACATCTGCTTCTAAATAAACGCCCCATGTATGTCCAGGCCGCTGCCCTGGTTACGAATCTCTCCACGCACTTTGTATGGGGCACAGAGGCCTCCGCCGTGTGGGTGACAACACTCGATAAGGGGCAGCCGGTAAATAACGCCGAGGTCACATTAAGAGACTGCACAGGCAAGGCCGTATGGCAGGGCAAAACGGCCTCAGACGGCATCGCAAGGATTAACCAACCCCTGCCCTCTGAGCGTGAACTTCCTGTGTGCAAGGAGCAACTGAACTGGTCTGAAAACTCACAGGTACTTGATATTACAAACGGAATGTTTGTATTTGCCAGGACACAGGACGATATGACATTCACACATACATCATGGTACAAGGGGATAGAGCCGTGGCGTTTTAAACTGCCTGAAACCTTTGGCGCGGAGCAAGACACAACTATTGCGCATACTGTGTTTGACCGCACGCTCTTGCGTACTGGGCAGACCCTGCACATGAAACATATCCTTAGAAAACACTCAATGAACGGCTTTGAGTTTGTGCCCCAGAATGAAAGGCCAGAAAAGGCCGTCATAGTCCACAGCGGCTCTAACAAGGAGTTTCCATTCCCATTGAAATGGCTCGATGACTCAACGTCAGAGACAACATGGAATATCCCTGACCAGGCCGGAAATGGCCGTTACGAGGTATATCTCATTAAACAGGCAAAACCATTCGACAGGAGAATGCTCAGCGGGCAGTTCAATGTCGAAGACTTCAGGGTAGTTTTGATGAAGGCGGCAGTTCAGGGCCCGGCAGCACCACTTATAATGCCAAAAGATGCAGCTGTTGATATCACTGTCTCATATCTTTCCGGTGGAGGGGCTGCAGATTTGCCTGTCAAGCTGCGGGCTGAGCTTCAGCCTAAAGAGATTGCGCTACCAGCTGCAGCTGGGTATACTTTTTCCGGTGCGCCCGTACATGAAGGAATCGAGACCATCTCAGATCAGAATGACAGTATCACCGGCGAAGAAGATACCGATGACGAGGCAGCGCCAAATACAAATAAGCATATCAAACTTCAGACCATCGAACTCAATCTCGATAAAAATGGCACGGCTAAGGCCGCCCTGAAAAATATTCCCGAAGTCAACGCCCCGCACGACATCACAGCGGAACTTGAGTTCAGAGACCCCAACGGCGAGGTTCAAACTGTTTCGTCAAGCATTCCCGTCTATCCATCGTCGCTCCTTGTGGGCATAGACCCGTCAGACTGGGCAGACTCAAAAGAGTCCCTTAAATATAAGGTAATTGTACTAGGGGTTGACGGCAAGCCCAGACCGAATGTCCCGGTAGAGGTAGATATTTTCAAGAAAAAGACATATTCGCACAGAAAGCGAGTGGCAGGCGGGTTTTATTCCTATGAAAACATTGATGATATAAAGAAGATTGGACGCCACTGCAGCGGCAAGACAGATGACAAAGGCATGTTATTCTGTGACGCCCCTGTTAAGGTCTCTGGCAGGATAATTATTCAGCCTCACGTAAAAGATGAAAACGGCAGGGCGGCCTATACAAATACAGAGGTCTTTGTTGCTGGCAGAGATGATGTATGGTTTGAGGCGGGAAGCGATGACCGCATAGATATGCTGCCAGAGTCAAAGCGCTATGAAATAGGAGAAACGGCAAAGTTTCAGGTAAGAATGCCATTTAAAGAGGCTACCGTGTTGGTCACCGTCGGGCGCGAGGGCGTGATGGACACATATGTTAAGACAATCACACGTGAAAAGCCGATTATCGAGATACCAGTAAAGAAAAACTATGCCCCGAATGTCTACGTCTCTGCATTGGCAATCAGGGGACGTATAGATGACGCCAAGCCAACCGCCATGTTTGACCCCGGAAAGCCTGCCTTTAAGCTGGGCATCACTGGCATTGATGTCGCTTGGAAACCCCATGAACTCAAAGTTGCTGTTACAACAGACAAACTGGTATACAAGACTCGACAGGAGGCTAAGACGAAGATAAAGGTCCTCGACCCGGACGGCAAGCCTGCCCCCAAGGGCAGTTCTGTAATTGTCGCGGCTGTTGACGAGGGACTCTTAGAGTTAAAACCTAATCTGAGCTGGAAGCTGCTTGAAGCAATGATGAAGAAAAGACCGTATGAGCTAAAGACCTCGACCTCTCAGGCTGTGGTCATAGGCAAAAGGCACTTCGGACGCAAATCACTGCCTCAGGGTGGAGGCGGCGGAAAGAGCGTTACGCGCGAGCTATTCGACACACTCATACTTTGGAAGTCAACTCTAAAACTTGACGAAAACGGCGAGGCAACAGTAAATGTTCCACTTAATGACTCACTCACGGCGTTTAAGATTGTTGCCATTGCCACAAGCGGCACAGGGTTATTTGGGACAGGTGATACATCTGTGCGGACTTCGCAGGACTTGATGATATTTTCTGGCATCCCGCCGCTTGTACGCACAGGCGACAAGTTCATAGCTGGCTTTACAGTGAGAAACACTACTGATAAAGCAATCGCTGCCCACGCCGATCTATCTGTTAAAGGAAGCGACAACGTGACAAGAAAGATGTCCCCCATCAACTTCAGCGTCCCGGCTGGCCGCTCAGAGGTGTTTAACTGGCAGATTGAGGTGCCGTTTAACGTAGATAATCTGCTCTATGAAATAGCGGTAAAAGACGGCTCAGGCGCTGCGTCAGATTCAATGCGCATAAACCAGAAGGTTGTAAACGGCATTGACGTCAGGACATATCAGGCGCAGCTGCGACAAATCGATGCCCCGTACACGGTTATGGTCGAGCAACCAGTGGATGCACTGCCAAACCAGGGCGGAATCGACGTATCGTTTAAGCCCAAACTCAGCGGCGGCCTCACGGGCTTGATCTATTATATGGCTCACTATCCATACTCGTGCATGGAGCAAAAGGTCTCAAAGGCCGTTTCCCTCAGAGACGCGGCCATGTGGAATACGATTAAGGCTGAGATGCCGAATTATCTCGACAAGGACGGCTTTGTTAAATATTTCCATAACATGAGATATGGAAGCGAAGTCCTGACTGCATATATCCTGTCGATTTCTCATGAGGCCGGATATGATATACCTCAGGAGACAAAGTCTAAGATGATAGCCGCCCTGACGTCTTTCGTTAATGGCAAGGCAATCAAGGCTGCCCCGATTCAAAGCGCCGACTTGGTAGTCAGAAAACTCTCAGCCCTTGAGGCGCTCTCACGCCACGGCTCAGTTGACGCCTCGATGCTTACCTCGATAACTACTGACCCACTGCTTTTGCCAACATCTGCGCTTCTTGATTTGACCAATATTCTAAACCGCGTAAAAGACATTCCTGAAAAAGACAAAAAGCTAAAAATGGCAGCAGATACGCTGCGCACGAGGCTTAATCTTCAAGGCACAACGATGGGTCTCTCAACCGAAAAGACAGACAATCTCTGGTGGCTGATGGCTACACCGGATGCCAATGCAGTGCGCCTGTTGCTGACAGCACTTTCTCTGAATGCAAAGGCAGCCGAGGCATTCAGGGCTGATGAGCCAAAAATAGCGGCTGGAGTAATTGGCAGAATGAAACAAGGCCATTGGGATAGCACCGTTGCAAACGCTTGGGGTGTGCTTGCGGCTGAGCGCTTCTCGGCAAAATATGAATCCATCCCCGTTGATGGCGTAACTAAGGCTGATCTGGATAAACGCTCATTTTACACTGAATGGCAAAAATCGCCAAAGGGTAGTTGGGGTAGATTCGCATGGCCGCAAGATAAGAAATCACAACTAACCATATCACACAACGGCACAGGGAAACCGTGGGCAACGATTCAAAGCCTCGCGGCAATACCCCTTACAAAGCCTCTGACCAGCGGCTATAAGATAGAAAAGACAATTACACCTGTCTCACAAAAGACAAAGGGGAAGTGGACAAAGGGTGACGTCTTCACGGTTGACCTCAAAATAGACGCTCAGGCCGACATGACATGGGTTGTGGTAGCTGACCCGGTGCCGGCGGGCGCTACGATTCTAAACAGGGGGCTGGGGCGTGACTCGGCGCTGCTCAGGAAATCTCAGAAGAAACAGCAGTTTACAGGTGCTTGGGAGGCATATAAAGAATTCTCCTTCGAGGGTGTAAAGATATATTACGAATATGTACCCAAGGGTGGGTTGTCTGTTTCATACACAGTGCGCCTGAATAACGATGGGCTGTTCCAGATGCCAACAACAAGGGTAGAGGCACTGTACAATCCAGAGATGTTTGGCGAGATACCAAACGATAAGATAGAAGTCGTCAAGTAAGCAATGTGAAACGCTGCCGCTTCCCGGCAAGTTTCGGGAGGCGGCCTCACGACTTGTACAATTCTGGTAATCTTTATGTAAAGGCCTTTTCTATCAAGAGTACTGCTTCTTTGACCCCATCTTCCATAGATAGCTCCTGTCCTATGGTGTTTGCTCTTTCAGACATGGTATGGTCATTTAGCACAATTTTGATTTCATGAGCCAACTTTTTTGCGCTCAAGGACTTACGCATCAGTGTCGCTCCCGCAACGCCAAGACGTCGAAGCTCTGCGCCCCAGAAAGGTTGATCTGCCATATGTGCTACTACGACAGAGGGTTTACCGGCAAGCAGGCTGGACTGGGTTGTGCCAGAGCCTCCGTGATGCACAATTGCGCAACAAAACGGAAAGACTTTGCCATGCGGGGATCTCATCACTTTAAATATCTGATTATCAGTCTCAAATTGTGATAAGTCACTCCATGGTATCTGGATAACAGCCCGACAACCCGCTATCTTCACAGCCTTTATCAACAGGGAAACTGTCTGCTGTATATAATGAAGACTCTGAGGCATCATGCTTCCAAAGGTAATATAAACCGGAGCCGACCCTGAGGTAAGAAACGAATATAGACCTTCAGGTAGTTCGTCAAGTCTTGATTCCTGTGGCAGATTCAAAAATCCGCATACCTGATGCCGGTCATCCCAATCATCCGGGCGCTTACAAATACGCTTGCTGACGGCAATCAAATTGAGTTTTTCCGCCGCCCATGTGTCATCCATCACATCCTTGTCTGGTAATAGCCCTTCACGCTGCCGCAGTGCATTTACCCGCGGCAAAAATACCCTGTTTAACAATAACCTTGCAATCTTCCAGGCCAGTGGATAAACCCAGCGTCCAATATCGGGGAATCCAGTAGGACACATCAACGAGGATGGAACACAGTTATGAACAATGTTTACTGTGACCATAGGTATTCCGGATTTCTGCGCAGCTACCCTAAGGGGAAAAACAAAGAAATGTCCTATTACCAGATCTTTTTCAACGCACAAGCTTTGAGATGCTGTGTACATCTGCTCCATAACTGGATCGAAACCATACTTCAATATCATCTCTATGTGTTTAATTGAGTTGCCTGCGGCAATAATTTCCCGCCATATGGCTTCTACCTCATGAGGTGCCTTGCTAACTGGATTGCCTACGGCATAAAGTTCAAAACCATAACGATGCGCCAAGTAGCTGTAATCACGGCCTTCGTTATCAGTCAACACCAAAGTAACCTGATGTCCGGCTTTAACCAAGCCAGCGGCAAGCGCCGTAAATGGCCGGATGTCCCCTTCACTTCCCCAAGTCTGTAATCCAATTCTCATTTAGGCATTTAGATTATAGCGTATTGATCAGCTGCTACAAACAATTTTTTAGAGGATTTAATAGAAACAGGACTCGTGCTGCTTACGCTGCTTATTTCAATTGTATAAACACTATTTACGAATTAAAGTAACCGCCTACGAGTTACTTTAAACAATATACTTCTGGCAAATCCTATTGCTCGCTTTCAACCGGACATTCTCTATTTCTGTAGAACTCGAAATAGAGAAGCGGAACGGCAATCAGCGTCAGGAGTGTCGCACTGAGCGCCCCAAACATCATCGATATAGCAAGCCCCTGAAATATCGGGTCAAACAGCATTACCACTGACCCGACAAGCACAGCCGCCGCCGTAAGCGATATTGGCATAAAGCGCACTGCCCCGGCCTTGACAATTGCGTCAGCGAGGCTTCCACTTTCCTTCCAGTCGTGCTGAATAAAGTCCACGAGCAAGATAGAATTACGCACTATTATACCTGCAAGGGCAATAAAGCCAATCATGCTGGTAGCCGTAAAAAATGCCCCCATAATCCAATGTCCTGGCAGTATCCCAACAAGCGTCAACGGTATTGGCGCCATTATGATTATAGGTGTGACGAAGTTCTTAAACCACCCTACAACCAACACGTATATCAGAACTAACACCGCGCCAAAGGCTATCCCCATGTCTATAAATACATCATGGGTTATCTGCCACTCTCCATCCCACTTTAATGAAAAACGATTCTCAAGCCACGGCATCTCAGAAAAACTCTGCGTAAGCTCATAGCCCTCGGGTAGTTTTATCGCCTTCACAGCGTCTTTCATTTTCAATATCGCATAGGCTGGGCTTTCCTCTTTCCCTGCCACATCGCCAACTACATAGACAACTCGTCTGAGATTTTTGTGGAAGATGGTCTTGTCTTCATTGCTGTGTACTACATTGACAAGCTCAGAA